>DYIH01000331.1 GCA_020723785.1 Thermaerobacter marianensis | reverse complement strand
ACACCGAGCGCGCCACCGATACGCTGGGCATGTTCAAGAAGGATACCGACTACGTTTTCTTCTGGAACCGGGCCAGCATCGAGAAGGCCATCGCCGACAAGAAGTACACGACGACCAAGCAGGCCCCGGACGTGCCGGTGATCTCCTGGAAGGACGTCGAGGTCTACGCGGTGCCCATCCCGCTCAACCCGCACGGGGTGGACCTCTCCCCCACCGGCAAGTACGTCGTCACCGCGGGCAAGGCGACCAGCTACGTGACGGCCATCGACTTCGAGAAGGTCCTGGCGGACATCAAGGCCGGGAAGTACACTCAGAACGACTACGGCTTCCGCATCCTCGATCCGCAGTCGGTCTACGCGGCGAACATGGACGTTGGTCTGGGCGCCACGCACATCGAGTTCGACGACAAGGGGAACATGTACGTCGGCTTCTTCGTCGACTCCGACATCAAGCGCATCCCGCTCGGCGGCGACTACGCCAAGCTGCACAACGAGGAGCCCTGGAAGGTGGCCGAGGTCATCCCGGCCCACTACAGCGTCGGCCACCTGCTCATCCCCGGCGGCGACACCGTCAAGCCGTACGGCAAGTACCTGATCAGCATGAACAAGCTGGCCAAGGACACCTTCATCCCGCACGGGCCGCTGGTGACGGAGAACCACGAGCTGTTCACGATCGGCGACGGCCCGGCCAGGCTGGTCGACCAGATGCCGCTGGGGCCAGAAACGCACTACTCGCAGGCGGCTCCGGTCTCCCTGATCGCGCCGAAGGTCAAGCCGGTGTACGAGATACCGGCCAAGGTCGAGAAGCCGCGGGTGGAGTACGACTACGCCAACAAGTCGGTCAAGGTCTACATGGACGTGGTCCGGTCGTTCTACACGCCGAACTCGATCAACGTGCCCCAGGGCTGGCGGGTCGAGTTCCGCCTGGCCAGCCAGGAAGAGGCCAGGGACATCACCCACGGGTTCGCCATCGACGGCTACAACGTCTCGGTGTCGGTGGACCCCGGCGAGGTCAGGGAAGTGGAGTTCGTGGCCAATCAGCCTGGCGTGTTCTGGTTCTACTGCAACTGGTTCTGCAGCGAACTGCACATGGAGATGCGCGGCAAGTTGGTGGTCGTACCCGAACAGCAGTGGAACAAGAGTCTGGAAACACGCTGAGCGGCCTGTTGGCCAGCAGCCGGCACGGGGCGGG
>DYIH01000330.1 GCA_020723785.1 Thermaerobacter marianensis | reverse complement strand
ACCCTCGCCAAGGTAAAGGGGATACGGTAGGATGTCACCCTGGTGGCAGATAGATGACATAATGGGCGAGCTTTCCCGCCTGTGGAGCCAGGCCATCGTTCTGCCCTGGCGGCGCCACCGCGAGCAAGGGGCGGCGCCGCCGGCGAAGGGAGCGCAACCCACCCTTCCCCCGTGGAAGGGGGAGGGGAAGCGGTCCGAGGCCGCCCGTGGGACGTTGATCCTGATCGGGGGCAGCCGCATCGGGGACGAGATCATCCTGGAAATGATCCACGCGGCGGGCGGGCGCAATGCCCGCATCGCCGTCCTACCCACGGCCAGCCTGGACTTCAGCCGCGGCGGCCAGCGCTATGCCCGCTCACTGCGCCGTTTCGGCGCCACGCGGGTCGAAACGGTGGAAATCGTCACCCGCGAACGGGCTCAGGACCCCGCTTGGGCCGCCCGTCTGGCGGAAAACGACCTGATCTTCCTCGGGGGCGGTGACGAGGCCCTGCTGCTTTCCATCATGGCCGGCACCCCGGCCCAGGAGGCCCTGGCCGGCGCGTACCGGCGCGGCGCCGTGGTGGCCGGCATCGGGGCGGGCGCCACTGTCATGGGCCGGTGGGTGGCCGCCGGGGAGCCGGGAGACATCGTGCCCGGCCTGGGACTCCTCCCCGGAGTTTTGGTGGATCAGCGGGGGAATCAGGGGGGCCGGCCTGGGAAGCTGTTCCACGCCGTCGCCCGGCATCCGGGCCCCGACCCCTTGGTCGGCCTCGGCATCGACGAGGACACGGCCCTGGCTGTAGGTCCCGACCTGGCGGCCCGCGTCGTGGGCCAGGGCATGGTTCTGGTCGTCAACCGTCCGTCCGATGCGGCATCGCAGGCGGATCAAACACCGTCGCCCGCAATCCGGGTGCTGGTGCACGTCCTGCCGGCCGGAGCCGGGTACGATTTCGCCCTGCACCGGCCGATCCCCACACGGGCGACGGCGGGGGTGCCTGGATCGGAACCGCGTCCGGCGGACCTGATCGACGGGATCATCGGGTAAGGTTCCTGATAAGGCTAAGGCTGGCTGACGACCGGCGGGTGGGGCTCGGCCTGCGGCTCTACATTATTAACCAGATTTAAGAGCCTGTCGCACAAACCGGACCGGAGGCCGAAGGGGGGCCGCCGCCCCAGAACCGTAGTTCGGGTATTTTTTATACCGAGTCTTCGA
>DYIH01000029.1 GCA_020723785.1 Thermaerobacter marianensis | reverse complement strand
TGGGGTACGTGCGGGATTACCGCCAGCGGGCGATCACGGAACAGCGCGGCCGGGCCGATTACGGCATCCCCCTGGACACGTCGTCGCCGGGCGCGGTCGCCGGCAGCGTGGCCCTGGCGTACGCTTACTACATGTTCGCGCCCTTCCCCTGGCGGGTGACCAACCTCCTCGATGTCTACGGCCTGCTGGAGGTCGCGCTCCGGACGGTGCTCATCGGCTGCGGTATCCTGGCGTGGCGGCGCGCCGCGGGCGGGCGGCGGGCCGCTCTGGGGTTGCTCTGGGCGCTCTATCTTTCGTTGACGTTTTTCTGGTCTCTGGGCACGGCCAACTACGGCGCCGCCCTCCGGCATCACCTGACGACCCAGTGGATCCTCGTCGTCCTCGGCGGCCCGGTTCTGCTGGCGGCGGCGCCCTGGCGGAGAACCGTCCGGGAGGCCGCGCCGTGAAGGTCGTCCACGTCATCACCGGGCTGGGTGTCGGCGGCGCGGAAACGGCCCTGTACAAGCTCTTGTCCCGTTGGCGGGGGCTGGCTGAGGTCGTCTCTCTGACGGGGACGGGGCCGGTGGGGGACCGGATCGCCGCCTTGGGCGTCCCCGTGGAGGCCGTCGGGATGCGGCCGGGGGTGCCGGATCCGCTGGGGTTTTGGCGGCTGATGGGGCGGCTCCGCGCGGCGCGGCCCGACGTGGTCCAGACGTGGATGTACCACGCCGACCTGCTGGGCGGTTTGGCGGCCCGGGTGGCCGGGGGCTTTCCCGTGGTCTGGGGCGTGCGCCACACCAACCTGGACCCCCGGTTCAACAAGCGGACCACCCTGTGGACCGCCCGGGCCTGCGCCCGCCTGTCACGCCGCGTCCCCGAGCGCATCGTCTGCTGCGGCGAAGCCGTCCGCGAGGCCCATGCGCGGATCGGGTACGCCGCCGAGAAGATGGTCGTCATCCCCAACGGCTTCGACCTGGACGCCTTCCGGCCGGACCCGGCGGCCCGGTCCGCGGTGCGCCGGGAGTTGGGCCTGGACGGGGACGCGCCCCTCGTCGGGCTCGTGGCCCGCTTTCATCCCCAGAAGGACCACCGGACCTTCGTCCGGGCGGCCGCCCTGATCCGGAGCCGCATGTCCGGGGTTCATTTCCTGCTGGCCGGCGAGGGCGTGACGCGGGGGAACGAGGCCTTGGCGGGCTGGCTGGGGGAGGAGGGCCTGGAGGGCGCCTGTCACCTGCTGGGGCGGCGGGATGACGTCCCGCGCCTGCTGGCCGCCCTCGATGTGGCCGTGTCGTCTTCGGTGGGCGAGGGGTTCCCCAACGCCGTGGGGGAGGCCATGGCCTGCGGCGTGCCCTGCGTGGTGACGGACGTGGGCGACTCGGCGCGGATCGTGGGGGAGACGGGCCGGGTGGTGCCGCCGGGTGAGCCGGAGGCGCTGGCCCGGGCCTGCCTGGACCTCCTGGCCGCCGGCACAGGGGTCCGGGAACGGCTGGGGATGGCCGCGCGGCGGCGGATCGAGGAGCATTTCGGTCTGCCGGCGGTCGTCGCCCGATACGAACGGCTTTACGAGGAGCTGGCTGGCCATGTGCGGCATCGCCGGGTTTATTGATACGCCATGCGACAAGGCGGAGGCGGAACTCCGGGCGACCGTCCTGGGCATGGCGGACGCCCTGCGCCACCGCGGCCCCGACGACGGCGGCGCCTGGGTCGATGCGGCGGCCGGCGTCGCCCTGGGCCACCGCCGCCTGGCCGTCATCGACCTCTCCCCGGAGGGCCGCCAGCCCATGCCTTCGGCCTGCGGCCGCTACGTCATCGTTTTCAATGGGGAGATCTACAACTTCGCGGATCTCCGGCGGGAGCTAGCAGGCCTCGGGCACCGCTTCCGCGGGCATTCGGACACGGAGGTGATGCTGGCGGCCATCAGCCGGTGGGGGGTGGAGCCGGCCGTGGAGCGGTTCAACGGCATGTTCGCCTTCGCCCTGTGGGACCGGCGGGAGCGGCGCCTCGTCCTGGCCCGCGACCGGCTGGGGGAGAAGCCGCTCTATTACGGCTGGACCGGCGGGGTGTTCCTGTTCGGCTCCGAGTTGAAGGCCCTGCGCGCCCACCCCGCCTTCCGGGGCGAGGTCGACCGCGACGCCCTGGCCCTTTACCTGCGCCACAACTACATCCCGACACCCTACGCGATCTACAAGGGCGTCTTCAAGCTGCCGCCCGGCACGATGCTGACGGTTGATCCGCGGAACGCCGGGGCCGTGCCGGAGCCGAAGCCCTATTGGTCGGCTAGGGCGGCCGCGGAGCGCGGCGTCGCCGAGCCGTACCCGTGGAGCGAGGCGGAGGCCGCCGACGAACTGGATGGCCGGCTGCGGGAGGCCGTCCGCCTGCGGATGGTGGCGGACGTCCCCCTTGGGGCCTTTCTGTCCGGCGGCATCGATTCCTCCACGGTCGTGGCGCTGATGCAGGCCCAGAGCGGACGGCCGGTGAAGACGTTCAGCATCGGCTTCCGCGAGGCGGGGTACGACGAGGCCGAACACGCCAGGGCCGTGGCGCGGCACCTGGGCACGGACCACACGGAGCTCTACGTGACGCCCGAGGAGGCGATGGCCGTCATCCCGCGGCTCCCCGCCCTCTACGACGAGCCGTTCTCGGATTCCAGCCAGATCCCGACGTTCCTGGTGTCGGAACTGGCGCGCCGCCACGTCACCGTCAGCCTGTCCGGCGACGGGGGGGACGAGCTGTTCGGCGGGTACGGGCGGTACCTCCTGTGCCGCGACCTCTGGCGGCGGATCGGCTGGCTGCCGGCGGCGGGCCGCCGGGCCGTGGCCGCGGCGCTGGCGGCGGTGGCCGGGTGGATGCCGGCGGTCGGCCCGCGGGGGGCCGCACCCCGGGTGCCCGACGGGGCGCGGCCAGCGCCTCGTGTGCCAGACGGGGCCTTCGTCCGGCCCGACCGGCTCCTGAGCCGTTACGGGCGGCCGGGCCGGGTCGGGGACAAGCTCCGCAAGCTGGCCGAGGTGCTGGCCGCCGACAGCCCGGAGGCGCTCTATCGGCGCTTGGTCTCTCATTGGAAGGCGCCGGACCGGGTCGTCCCAGGCGCCGTCGAGCCGCCGACGGCCCTCACCGACCGGCGGCGCTGGGCGGACGTGCCGGAGCTGGTGGCCCGCCTCATGTACCTCGACACGATCTCCTACCTCCCCGACGACATCCTGGTCAAGGTGGACCGGGCCAGCATGGGGGTCAGCCTGGAGGCGCGCGTCCCGCTCCTGGACCACCGCCTGGTGGAGTTCGCCTGGCGGCTGCCGCTCGCGATGAAGATTCGGGATGGGCAAGGAAAATGGCTCCTGCGGCAGGTGTTGTACCGCTACGTGCCGAAAGAACTCGTCGACCGGCCGAAGATGGGGTTCGGCGTGCCCATCGGCGCGTGGCTGCGGGGGCCGCTGCGGGACTGGGCCGAGTCGCTGCTCGACGAGCGCCGCCTGCGGCAGGAGGGATACTTCGACCCCAGACCGATTCGTGAAAAGTGGATGGAACACCTCTCGGGAAAGCACGACTGGCAGTATTACCTGTGGGACATCCTGATGTTTCAGGCCTGGCTGGAGGAGGAGCGCGGAAGGCGCCCGGCGGACGCGGGGCGCTGACACCGTCGTCGGGCTACTGCTGACACGACACGTCACAGCATTCGATAACATTTGCAGCGAGGGTCTTACGATATCGAAAGCCAAGCGAAAAGCCAGGGCCGGCGAGGATCCGTCATCGCCTCCGGACCATGGTGGGTGAAGTGCTTCACTGGCCGAATACCCATGTGGGACAGGGTTCCAGACCGAGTGAAGTGCTTCACCCCGATGAAACCACTGCAACACAAGGGTTTTTGAGAAGTGAAGTACTTCGCCACCCATGCGCGGTGGGGGCTATCCTCCAAGAAGGGGCCTTGACAATTGGCCGGCGATGGGGCGCCGTGCCCGCCACTGAAATCGAGGCA
Organism: Thermaerobacter marianensis; assembly: GCA_020723785.1. Taxonomy (GTDB): domain Bacteria; phylum Bacillota; class Sulfobacillia; order DYIH01; family DYIH01; genus DYIH01. The sequence goes on along the minus strand of DYIH01000029.1, from coordinate 9,521 downwards.
TGCGATGCGTTATCATGGTGTAAACCGGAAGAAGCTCATACGGTGGCTCATGTTCCTCACCGGGTGTTCCCTGCTTGGCCTCAACCTGGCGGGGCGGCTGCTGACCCTGAACGGGCACGGCCTGAACGCGCCGGGGAAGGTCCCCCTGAGCGCGGCGGAGATCCGCCAGATCCGGCACAAGGACAGCCGGTAATCGGTCCGGGCGTACGCGCTGCGGGTGAACGACGCGGTATATCGTGGTGTCGTCCACTATTGGCCGGAGACCGGGGAGGCCGTCGATCGCTACCGCCTGCGGGTGCCCGTTTACGAGAACTACCTGCTGTACTTGGCCAGTTACATCCGCCCCGATTACTTCGAGAAATACGAGTTCGTGAGCGCCCGCAAGGCGTTGGAGCGGGGGATCGGGCTGTGTTCGCAGCAGGCGATGGCCGTGAGGGGGGCGATGAAGCGCAACGGCGTCCCCGCCCGGATCGTCCTTCTGTCGGGGCACGTCGTGGTCACCGCGGAGGTGGACCGCGGCGAGTGGTGGGTGCTCGACCCCGATTACGGGGTGGTGATCCCCAAAAGCATTTCCGAGATCGAACGGGATCCCGAGATCATCCGCCCGTATTACCGCGCGAAAGGATACGGTGATAGAATCATAGACGAGCTGGCCGCCATCTACGGCCCGGAGGGCAACCGGTTGTACGAGACGCGCAAAGACTAAATCGGCTGGAAGTTATACTACACCGAAAAGGTGTCCTACGTCCTGATCTGGGTCATCCCCGCGGCCCTGATCGCGCTGGCCGCCGCGCCGGGGGCGCTGTTCCATCTGAAGCGACTGAAGCGGAGGAGCGGGATCGCATGAACGACATGGATGGGATCCGGCGGGCCATCGCCGCCCGGCGGGCGACCGTCGCCGTCATCGGCCAGGGCTACGTCGGGCTGCCCCTGGCCATGGCCGCCGCCGCGGCCGGCTACACCGTCCACGGCATCGACGTCGACCCGGACCGCGTCCGGCGCCTGGCCGCGGGCGACTCCTACGTCCTCGACGTGTCCGGCGAGGAGCTGCGGGCCGCCCTGGCGGCCGGGCGCTACCGCCCCACGGCCGACTTCGGCGTCCTGGCATCGAGCGACGTGGCCGTCATCTGCGTGCCGACGCCGCTGCGCAAGTCCAAGGACCCGGACATGTCCTACATCGCCGGCGCGGTGGCCGAGGTCAAGGCCCGCCTGCACCGGGGCATGCTCATCATCCTGGAGAGCACGACCTACCCCGGCACGACCGACGAACTCATCGCCGCCGAGGTCGAGAAGGCCGGTCTGCGGGTGGGGGAGGACGTGTTCGTCTGCTTCTCCCCGGAGCGGGTCGACCCCGGCAACGCCGTCTACAAGACGACCAACACCCCCAAGGTCATCGGCGGGGTCACGCCGGCCTGCACCGACGTGGGCACCCTGTTCTACGGCCAGGTGATGGAGCGGGTCGTGCCGGTCGGCTCGGCCCGCGTCGCGGAGATGGTCAAGCTCCTGGAGAATACCTTCCGGGCCGTCAACATCGGCCTGGTCAACGAGATGGCGCTGATGTGCGAGCGGATGGACATCGACATCTGGGAGGTGGTCGACGCCGCGGCCACCAAGCCCTTCGGCTTCATGCCCTTCTATCCCGGGCCGGGGATCGGCGGCCACTGCATCCCCCTGGACCCGATGTACCTGTCGTGGAAGGCGAAGGCCTACGACTTCTACAACAAGTTCATCGAGTTGGCCAGCGACATCAACGGCAACATGCCCCGGCACGTGGTGGCCAAGGTGGCGGAGGCGTTGAACCTGGAGGGCAAGCCGGTGCGCGGCAGCCGCGTCCTGATCCTCGGCATGGCCTACAAGCGGGACATCGACGACGTCCGCGAGTCGCCCAGTCTGGAGATTTTTCGCCTCCTCCGGCTGCAGGGGGCCAGGGTCGACTTCCACGATCCCCACGTACCCCGCATCCGGGAAGCCGGCGAGGTGGTGGAGGGCGTGGCCCTGACCGCCGCCGGGCTGGGCGAATACGACTGCGTGGTGCTGGCGACGAACCACTCGGCCTTCGATTACCCCTGGATCGCGGCCCACGCCCGCCTGATCCTGGACACCCGCAACGCCTTCAAGGGGGTCGGAGGGGGGCACATTCTGAAACTGGGCAAGCCAACGCCGTCCCCCGAGGCATGGGAACGGGACCGGGGCCTGCGGGAAGCGGCCGTGGTGGGGCGGGAACAGGGCGGGGTCTGATCCCCGGGAAAGCGGGTGAGGAGCGTGGCGCGTTCACTGGTGACCGGCGGGGCGGGGTTCATCGGTTCCAACCTGGCGCGGGGCCTCCTGGCGGCGGGGCACGCGGTCGTCGTCGTGGACAACCTGTCCACCGGGACGCGGGACAACCTGGCGGACGTGGCGGCGGAGATCGAATTCGTCGCGGGGGACGTCCGCGACCGGGACCTGATGGCCCGGTTGATGCGCGGCGTCGAGTGGGTCTTCCACCAGGCGGCCCTGCCGTCGGTGCCCCGGTCGGTGGCCGACCCCTGGTCCAGCAACGACCACAACGTCAACGGCACTCTGAGCGTCCTCCTGGCGGCCCGCGACGCCGGCGCGCGGCGGGTGGTCTACGCCGCCTCCTCCTCGGTCTATGGCGACACGCCGACCCTGCCCAAGCGCGAGTCGATGCCGGCGACGCCCCTTTCGCCCTACGCCATCACGAAGTATGTGGGGGAATTGTACTGCGAGGCCTTTCACCGCCTGTACGGGCTGGAGACGGTGGCCCTGCGGTATTTCAACGTCTTCGGCCCCCGCCAGAACCCGAACTCCGAGTACGCGGCGGTGATCCCGCGCTTCATCGCCGCCCTGCTCCGGGGCGAGCCGCCGGTGATCCACGGCGACGGGGAACAGACCCGCGACTTCACGTACGTCGACAACGTGGTCGCCGCGAACCTCGCGGCCGCCGCGGCCCCGGCGGAGGCGGTGGCGGGCCGGGTCTTCAACCTGGGCTGCGGCGGGCGGATCAGCCTCAACCGTTTGCTGCGCGAGTTGCAGTCCATCACCGGCGCCCGCGTTGAACCGGTCCACACCGCCCCCCGGCCGGGGGACGTGCGCGATTCGGAGGCCGACATCTCCCGGGCGGCCGAGGCCTTTGGCTACCGGCCGGAGGTTGGGCTGGAGGAGGGGCTGCGCCGCACCGTGGCCTGGTTCGCCGAACGGCTCGGCGTTCCGGCCACCCGCGAGCCGGCGGCGCCGCCGGTCGCCGCCGCGCCGGACGCCCGCCACGCCTGGGCGCCGCGGCCGCCGACGGCTTCCGTGCCGGCGGGCGAGGCGGCGCCGCGGTCGGGAGGATGAGGATCGCCTACCTCGTCACCCGTTCCGACGCCGTGGGCGGGGCCAGCGTCCACGTCCGGGACATGGCCCGCGCCATGCTGGACCGGGGCCACGAGGCGATGGTCCTGGTGGGCGGCGAGGGGCCGGTCACCGAGGCCCTGCGCGCCGCGGGGGTCCCGTACCGCTCGCTGCGCCGGCTGGTGCGCCCGCTCCGCCCGGTGGCGGACGCACTGGCGGTGTTCGAGACGCGCGCCGCCCTGCGGGCGCTGCGGCCCGACCTGCTCTCCACCCATTCCTCCAAGGCGGGCTGGGTGGGGCGCGTCGCCGGCCGGTCCTTGGGTATACCGACCCTTTTCACCGCCCACGGCTGGGCCTTCACCGACGGCGCGCCGTCCGGCCGCAGCCGGGTCGCCATCCTGGCGGAGAGGCTGGCCGCCCCCCTGGCCGACCGCATCATCACCGTCTCGGAGAACGACCGCCGGCTGGCGTTGCGCTATCGTCTGGCGCCGCCGGAGCGGATCGTCACCGTGCACAACGGCATGCCCGACGTGCCGCCGGACCTGCGGGCCGACCCGGCCGCCGAACCGCCTCGCCTGGCCATGGTGGCGCGCTTCGACCCGCCCAAGGACCACGCCCAGCTCCTCGAGGCCCTGGCCGGCCTGCGCGGGATGGCCTGGACGCTGGACTTCATCGGCGACGGTCCGCTCCAGGACGCCGCTCGCCGGCGGGTGGTCAGCCTCGGCCTGGCGGAGCGGGTGCGATTCCTGGGGGATCGGCGGGACGTGGCGGCATTGCTCGCCCAGGCACAGGGATTCGTCCTGACCACCCATTGGGAGGGCTTGCCCCGCAGCATCCTGGAGGCGATGCGGGCCGGGCTGCCGGTCGTGGCCTCCGACGTGGGCGGCGTCCGGGAGGCGGTGGCGGACGGGGAGACCGGCTTCCTCGTGCCGCGGGGCGGCGTGGAGGCGCTGCGGGAACGGCTGGCGCGCCTGCTGGCGGACCCGGCCCTGCGGCGGCGCATGGGGGAGGCCGGGCGGCGGCGCTACGAGGCGGAGTTCACCTTCGAGCGCATGTTCCAAAGGACCCTGGCGGTGTACGAGGAGGTTTTGGTAGACCGCTGATGAAAATACAGCACGGGCGATCGATCTCCGGGTGGTGGGAGCAAATGAGTGTCGGGGTTGCGATCTAGTGCCGCGGATCATCCCGATCCCGGCCCAACGTTTGCGGCGTGTTTCTGAAAAGGTCGGGTTTCAGTTTTCGAGAGCCGGCCTATGCTAAACTTTTCTTGGCGATGGTCGGGGAGGTGGGTGCGGTGCGGCAGGAACCGGTGCTGGAGGAACTCGCGGCGGCCTGGCGGGAGAGGATGAGATCCAGCGCGGCTCGGCGCCGGGAACTGGCGCGGGTGGCGCGGGCGGACGCCGAGAGGATCGCGCGGCTGTTGGTGGACCGCTTCGGGGCTTCCCGGGTGTATCTCTTCGGCTCGTTGGTCACGCCCGGCTCCTTCCGTGAGGCTTCGGACATCGACCTGGCCGCCGAGGGGATACCGCCGGACCGGTTCATTCGGGCCTCCGCCGAGGCGGCCCGGTTGACCGTCTTCCTCCTGGACCTGGTGCCGTTGGAGGACGCTCACCCGGCGTTGCGCGAGGTCGTCCGCCGCGAAGGGGTGCTGCTGGCCGGGACGGCCGCCGCCGGCCAGGGACGAGGAAAGGATGGTTCGGACGGATGACGCCGGCGGAGGAGCGTGCGCTGCAGTGGCTGCGCCTCAGGGCCCGCATCGGGGCCGACCTGGAGAGCCTGGGCGCCGTGGTGCGGGAGGCCGCTGAGTACGCCGAAACCTTTCGACAAGAGGAACCCGACGTGCTGGCGCTGCGCGGTCTCGGTGACGTGCTCCACGATTTCTATACCGGTCTGGAAAAGGTTTTCGAGGCCATCGCCGAAGAGATGGAGGGTGGTGTGCCGGGGGGACTCCAATGGCATCGGGCCCTGCTGGACGACATGGCCACGGAGTTGCCTGGCATCCGTCCGCCCGTGCTCCGCAAGACGACCGCCCGATCGCTGGACGATTACCTGCGTTTCCGCCACCTGTATCGGAACATCTACGGTTGCGAGCTGCGCTGGGACCGCTTGCGTCCCTTGTTGGAGGCCATGCCGGAGATGGCGGATGAGGTTTTCGCCGATCTGCGCCGGTTTGCGGATATTTTGGCCGAGATGGCGGCGCGGCTGGGCGCCGACGAACCCGAGAGGTGAACGGATCGAAACGGCGGCCGTCCTGCATAGCATGTAACGGTCGCCTCGAATGACGGACGCGACCGGGCAGCGTGCTTCCATCGGTGGGGATGAAACCGTTGATCGACGGCGTGCGCGTCAAGCGCCTGGTCCGCCACTGCGACGACCGGGGCTTCTTCCAGGAGATCCTGCGAGACGATGACGGCCTGCTGCGGCGGTTCGGCCAGGCGTCCATGTCGCTCACGTACCCCGGCGTGATCAAGGCCTTCCACTGGCACGAGCGGCAGGACGACCTCTGGTTCTTCCCGGCGGGCAACGCCCAGGTGGTCCTCCACGACCTGCGGGCGTTGTCGCCGACCCACCGGCGGACCGACGTCCACTACCTGGGCGAGCACAACCCGATCCTGCTGTTGATCCCGGCCGGGGTCGCCCACGGGTACCGGGTCCTGGGCGGGGAGCCGGCGGTGATCCTCTACTTCACCACCGAGTCCTACAACCCCGCGGATCCGGACGAGAAGCGTCTACCCTGGGACGATCCGTCCATCGGCTTCGACTGGCGGACGGAATTTCGCTGACGGCGGTGGCCTCAACGCGTCGGAGCGCTATTGCCTCCGGCCGCTTGCAGGGCTTTGGTGTAGAACCTGTTCACCTCTTTGGTCACGGCCTGGCGTTTAACTGTGGGTTCGCCGATGTCCCCCTGAGGCGGTGGTTTCTGGTGCGCACGTGATATCATAAAAGTCGTAAAGAGCTGAAAACGTCCCCGGACGGAGGCGACGGTGGTGCGACGCGAGTTTTATGTGGTTGTGGAGCGGGATGAGGACGGGTATTACGTGGGCGAGGTGCCCCACTTGCGGGGTTGCTACGCCCAGGGCCGGACGATGGACGAACTTCTGGCCAACATCCAGGAGGTCATCCGGCTTTGCCTGGAGGATCAGCCGGAGGCCATTGACGAATTGCCGGAGTTCGTCGGTGTGCAGAAGGTCATTCTGGCATGATGCGCCTGCCGGCTGTCACAGCGGCCGAGGTCGTTCGGGTGTTGGAACAGGTCGGTTTTCATCGAGTGCGCCAACGGGGGAGCCATCTCCGGCTCAGACATGCGGATGGAAGAGTGGTCACGGTGCCCGTTCATCCTGGTGCGGTCATCGGCCGAGGCCTCCTGAGGAAGGTCCTGCGGGATGCCGAACTGAGCCAGGAAGAATTTTTGAGACTCCTGGAAGGCGGTTGAGTCTGCCGCCGAATGGGTGACTGTCCCCGGTGCCAAGCCATTGAACGACGACCCGTCCATCGGTTTCGACTCGAACATGGCGTTTCACTGATGCTATGAAACGAAACGACCACCGTAGACCCCTGAACGGGGGTGCGAAATGCGCCTTCTGGTCACCGGCGGCGCCGGTTTCATCGGCAGCAACTTCGTGCGGTACGTGCTGGCGGAGCACGCCGACTGCGCCGTCGTCAACCTGGACAAACTGACCTACGCCGGCAACCTGGAGAACCTGCGCGACGTCGAGGCCGATCCCCGTTACCGCTTCGTCCGGGGCGACGTCGCCGCACCGGCCGACGTGGAGCGCGCCGTTCAGGCGGCGCGGGAGGCCTTCGGCGGACTGGACGCCGTCGTCCACTTCGCCGCCGAGTCACACGTGGACCGGAGCATCGAGGACCCGCAGGTGTTCGTTCGCACCAACGTGCTCGGGACCCAGGTGCTGCTGGACGCCGCCCGGCGCCACGCGGTGGGCCGTTTCCTGCAGGTTTCCACCGACGAGGTCTACGGCTCCCTGGGCGAGGGGGACGCTCCCTGGACGGAGGACAGCCCTCCGGCTCCCAACAGCCCCTATGCGGCCAGCAAGGCGGCGGCCGACCTGCTGGCGCGCGCCTGCGGGCGGACCTACGGCCTGCCGGTGCTCATCACCCGCTGCTCCAACAACTACGGGCCGTATCAGTTCCCCGAGAAGCTGATCCCCCTGGCGGTCACCAATGCCCTGGCGGGCGAGGAGGTCCCCGTCTACGGCGACGGCCGCCATGTGCGCGACTGGATCCACGTCGAGGACCACTGCCGCGCCGTCGATCTCGTCCTGCGGCGGGGGCGACCGGGGGAGGTGTACAACGTCGGCGGGGAGAACGAGGCCCGCAACATCGACGTCGTCCGCGCCGTCCTGCGCGAACTGGGCCTGCCCGACGAACCGGGCACGCCGGGGTGTCCGATCCGGTTCGTGGCGGACCGGCCCGGCCACGACCGGCGCTACGCCATGTCCTCCGACAGGCTGCGCCGGGAACTGGGGTGGCGACGCCGCTGGGCCTTTGCCGACGGGCTGCGGCAGACCGTCCGCTGGTACCTGGACAACCGGGCGTGGTGGGAACGGGTCAGGTCGGGGGAGCACCGGGCGTTCCGCGAGCGGACGGTCGGCGGGCGGTGAGCCGGTCTCCGGGTGGCGGAGGCGTGGTATCCGGACCCGTGATGCGATCCACGCCGCAACGATGCTGAACAACGGCGTGAAGCATATCGTAAGTGCGGATGCCCATTTCGAGGAAATTCGGGAGGTTGTCCGGGTGGATCCCCGGCAGGCCGCGCATCCGGTCATCCCGACGAAACGACCCGAGGACGCGGCGCAATGAGCGGGGAGGGGGGCCGTGTGGAATCGACGTCGTGTGCCGGCCATGGGCCGATGCGGGTGGCGGTGTCCGGGGACGGCGGGCACGCCCGGATCGAAGAGCGCTCCCTCCTGCTGCACCGCGCCATCCCAGAAAAGCTGAAACGGAACCCCGAAGCGGTCCTGGTCAAGGCCCGGTCGAACCTCCGGCGCCTGCGGGAGATCCATGGCCCGTCCCCGTATTGGGACCGTTGGGAGCGCTGGTTGCGGCAGCCGGTTGAGGAGTTGGCCGCCTTTCTGGTGTCCGACTCCGAAGAGGCTCGGATGATGCGGCAGTGCACCCCGTTCGCCGGGGTGTTGAGCGCGCGTGAACGGTGGGGCGTCTACCGCGCGTTCCGCGAAGGGGAATTCTGCACGGAGGTCGTGCGTGCCGGTTTGGCGCGGGAGAGCGTTCTCCTGGCGAGGTTGGGCGAGACGGAGTGCGCGCCGGAGGTGCGACGGATCGTGGAGGCGAGGATCCTGCGGGATTTCACGCCGGCCGGGGGTGCGGGGCCGTGAGCGGGATCGCACCCGGCCGGGTGCTCATCACCGGCGGCCGGGGACAGTTGGGCGAGGAATTGGCCGGGTTCCTGGCGGAGCAGCGGGGGCCGGACGGGGCGCCGGTCAAGGTCTGGGCGCCCGGCCGCGACGAACTCGACGTCAGCGACCTGGATGCGATGCTGGCCGCCGTTCGGTCGGCCTTCGACGGTCGGGGACCGGACCTGGTCGTCCACGCCGCCGCCCAGGCCAACGTCGACGCCTGCGAACTCGACCCGGACGCCGCCTATCGCGTCAACGCCTTTGGGGCGCGCAACGCGGCCCTCGCCTGCCGGGAGGCGGGCGCCCGGCTGGTGTACGTCAGTACCGACTACGTCTTCGACGGGACGAAGGGGAGGGCTTACGTCGAGGACGACCCGGTCGGTCCGGTCAACGTCTACGGCCGTTCGAAGCTCCTCGGCGAACGATACGTGCGCGAGCAGCTTCACGAACACTACGTCGTGCGCACCTCCTGGTTGTTCGGCCGGACCGGTCGGAACAACTTCGTCCGCGCCGTGCTGCGCCTGGCTCGGGAGTGGCGCGCCGGAACGGGGCAACCCCTGCGCATGGTCGCCGACCAGGTGGGCGGGCCGACATACGCCCGCGACCTGGCGGCGGCCGTCTGGCGGCTGGTGCAGCGGCCGACCTACGGGACGTTCCACCTGTCCAACGCGGGGAGCTGCAGCCGGTACGAGTTCGCCCGTGAAATCCTGGGCCGGGCCGGGATGGAGGACGTGCCGGTGGATCCGGTCGGGACCGACGCCTTCCCTCGCCCGGCGCGGCGGCCGGCCTGTTCGATCCTGGAAAACGCCGCCTGGCGCC
>DYIH01000028.1:1852-13666 GCA_020723785.1 Thermaerobacter marianensis | reverse complement strand
CCATCCAGGGGGTGGAATCCTTCAACCAACCGGGGGTTATGCGACAGGCTCTATTCTCGCAGGAATTCGTAAACCTTCTCCTTTTCCGTATGCGAAGCTGCCTGAATGATAGCGTAGACGTTGAGCTTTCCGGTGTTATTATCCCAATAGTTCTTTTTCATGACCTGATGCCGCCCGCACAAAGCCTGCCATTGATCCGGGTCGTGTGGATTAACATCAGATGAAACGGCATGCGGTGTTTTATGATCGGGTGTAAGCTTCACCCTGCCCCCGCCAACGGGGTCGATTTCTCCTTCACGTAGACCACAGGCTTCGTTACCCTCACGCCACTCGCACCGGTAATCAGCCCGACGAAGAACTCCCAGCCAAGTCTCATCTGTTGGACGCAAACGTTTTCCAGCCCTGGGCCTCTTGACGGCATGTGGCATTACATACTCTTGAATTTTCAAATCGCCACGATTGCGCCACGATAGGATTGTATAGCCATCATCTGTCCGGAGTTCCGAGAGTCGCTGGTGCCAATTTTCGGGCTCCCTCTTTGTTACTGGATCCTTGGCAACCTCCAGTATTTGTTCCCTCGTCAGCACCTTGCCTAAATTGTCCAAAAAGAGAGCCTCAATGCGCTTCTTTACGCTTTTTTGAGTATATGGTCCTTTAAGTTTGCCGTAGATTTTGCTTTGTGACTCGAGATCTTTGGACATACCTGCCTCCGTGGGTCTGTCTCATCAGGAGGCAATCTTTCGACACAAACCATGGTCCTACCTTCCGTGTAATGAATAATGGTTCGAGGCCCCCCTTTTTATTCCGTGGCCGTCTAATTATGGATTATAGTGGATCCGCCTCAACTGGGTCAAACGTTTGTTCAAGATATCAACGGTTGCGCATCGCCGGAGGCGGCGACCCGGTGGCGGTGGATGCTCATCAGCACGATGTCATCGAACTGGCGCCGGCGCCGGGTGCCGGCCCGCAGGACGGCCTCGACGGCGAAGCCGCACTTCTGGTAGCAGCGGATGGCGCGGACGTTGCTCCGGTAGACCCTGAGGAAGATGTAGTCCAGCTTGAGCTGGGTGAAGTTCTGGTGGACGAAGAGGCGCACGGCGTCGGTGCCGTAGCCCCGGCCCCAGTAAGCCTTCTCGCCGATGCAGACCCGCAGCTCGGCGGAGCGCTGGCGCCAGTTGATGTCGCGCAACTCGATGTAGCCGATGAACTCGTTCTGGATGGTATCGATGGCCAGCACCCGCCGGCGGTCCATCAGTATCTTGCCGGCCGGGGCCCGCGGGGCTGCGCCCCCGCCGCCCGGCCAGGGGGCGGTCAGCCGCTTCTTGCCGAGATAACGCAGGATCTCCTCGTCCGACTCCCACCGCGCCACCCACCGCCAGTCCTCCGGCCGCAGATCGCGCAGAACCACCTTCAACCCCGGAACCAACCGCCGAACCTCCCCGGCACCGCGAAAGACGTGAAAAAGGCCCTTCCGCCGCATCGCTTCCGGGCCTCGTCCTGCTCGTCGACTCGTCAACTGGCTTCCCGCGACGTCTCCCCCGGCGACTTCCGCTCACCCTTGCGGGCGGCGCGGCGCGCTCTCTTTCCCGACCTGCCGGACACGGCCACCCGGCGCATCGGCTTCACCGCCCGGCCGCCTTCACGGCCGGATGCCCCGCCCGCCGCGGCCGCACCGCCCGCCGGGGACGTGCCGCCCGCCACTGCCGCACCAGGCGTCCCGCCGTCCGACGCACCGGAGGCGGGCGCGCCCGCGGGGACCGCCGCGGGCGGCGAGGCCAGGGCGACCTGCAGCACCCGGTCCATGTCCTCGACGAAGACGAACGTCATCCGCCGCCGCACGTTGGCCGGGATGTCGCGCAGGTCCTTCCGGTTCTCGGCCGGCAGGATCATGGTGGTGATCCCGGCCCGGTGGGCCGCCAGCACCTTTTCCTTGACACCACCCACGGGCAGCACTCGCCCGCGCAGGGTGATCTCCCCGGTCATGGCCACGTCGCGCCGCACCGGCACCCCGGTCAGGGCCGAGGCCAGGGCGGCGGCCATGGTGATGCCAGCCGATGGGCCGTCCTTGGGCACCGCGCCCTCCGGGATGTGGATGTGCAGGTCGACGTTCTCATGGAAGCGGGGGTCGACGCCCAGGGCCGCAGCCCGCGAACGGATGAAGCTGAAGCCGGCCTGGGCCGACTCGCGCATCACCTCGCCCAGCTTGCCGGTCAGGAAGAGGCCGCCCTTGCCGGGCAACACCGAGACCTCGATGGCCATCACGTCGCCGCCATACTCCGTCCAGCCGACGCCGGTGGCAACGCCCACCTGGCTCTCGGCCTCGGCCGTGCCGTAGCGGAACCGCTCCGGCCCCAGGAACTCGTGCAGGTTGCGGGCCGTCACCCGACGCGGCAGCCGCTTCGCCGCGCTCGCCGCCGCGCCGTCCGCCGCCGTCCCCGCCGCAGCCTCGGCCACCTGGCGCGCCACCTTGCGGCAGATCGCCGCCAGCTCCCGCTCCAGGTTGCGCACCCCGGCCTCGCGCGTGTAGCGGCGCACCAGCGCCCGCAGGGCCTCGTCCGAGACGGCCAGATCGCCCGGCTGCAGCCCGTGGGCCTCCATCACACGGGTCAGCAGGTGGTCGCGGGCGATGCGCACCTTCTCCTCCTCGGTGTAGCCGGGGATGACGATGACCTCCATCCTGTCCAGCAGGGGCCGGGGGATGGGGTAAACGGTGTTGGCCGTGGTGATGAACATCACCTCGGACAGGTCGTAGGCCACTTCGATGTAGTGGTCGCTGAAGGCGCTGTTCTGCTCCGGATCCAGGACCTCCAGCAGGGCCGCCGACGGGTCGCCCCGGAAGTCGGCGCTCATCTTGTCGATCTCGTCCAAAAGGAAGACCGGGTTCCTGCTGCCGGCCTGGCGCATCCCCTGGATGATGCGGCCGGGCATGGCGCCGACGTAGGTGCGCCGGTGGCCGCGCACCTCGGCCTCGTCGCGCACGCCGCCCAGCGAGACCCGCACGAACTTTCGTCCCAGGGCCCGGGCGATCGAACGCGCCAGTGAGGTCTTGCCCACGCCGGGCGGCCCCACCAGGCACAGGATCGGGCCCTTGGTGCCCAGGGTCAGTTGGCGCACCGCCAGGAACTCCAGGATGCGCTCCTTGATCGGCTCCAGGGCGTAATGGTCCTCGTCGAGGACGCGCCGCGCCTCGGCGATGTCCAGGTGATCCTCGGTCTTGGAGGACCAGGGGAGGCTGGCCAGCCAGTCGACGTAGTTGCGGACGACCGCCGCCTCCGCGGCTGCCGGCGGCATCTTCTCCAGGCGGTCGACCTCCTTGAGGGCCTTCTCCTCGACCTCGGCCGGCATGCCGCAGGCCTTGATCCTGGCCCGCAGTTCGGCGGTCTCGGAGCCCTTTTCCTCCTCCTCGCCGAGCTCCTTTTGGATGGCCTTGAGTTGTTCGCGCAGGTAATACTCCCGATGGGTCTTCTCCACCTGCTTGCGCACCCGGAGTTGGATCTTGCGCTCCAGTTCCAGGAGCTCCGTCTCCCGGTGCAGGATGCGGGATAGCTTCTCGAGCCGCTCCTTCAAGGGCACCGCGTCGAGGACCGCCTGGCGGTCCTCCAGCTTCACCGGCAGATTGGCGGCGATCTGGTCGGCAAGCCGGCCCGGCTGTTCGGGCGAAACGGCCGCCATGGCCGGCATGGCCTGGGCGTTCTCCGGCCGCAGGCGCCTGGCCAGCCGCACGAACCGCTCATAGCGGTCCATGACCGACCGCACCAGGGCTTCGATCTCGCGGGAATCACCCGGCGCCGGCTCGGCGATAGGCTCGACGAGGACGCGGAAGTGTGGCGCCACCTGAACGAACTGCACGATACGAGCCCGTGCCAGCCCTTCCACCACCAGGCGCAGGTGGCCGTTCTCCTCCGCCACCGCCTGCTGGATGCGCACCAGGGTGCCCATGGGGAAGAGGTCGTCCGGGTCGGGCTGCTCCACCCTCAGATCTTTCTGGGCGGCCAGCATGAGGATGCCGTCGCCGTTCATCGCGTCTTGGACGGCGCTCAATGACTGCGGCCGACCCACCTGCAGGGACACAACCATTGAAGGGAATACGGAAAGGCCGCGCAGGGCCAACAGGGAAATCCAACGGCTGCCGCCACCCGGGACGCCGTGCACATTCATGCGCTCGCTCAGCCCCCACCTGTCGAATCGCGGCCCGCACAACTTCTTTGTCGCGCTTTGTCGCGATTACGTTGTGGGGAAATTCTATTCGGTCGAATCGTGGTGTTTCCTGCAAGTAAAAGCTGGCATGTTTGGGAGGCCTGCTTGTTGCCAGCGCCGTACCAAGGGCCGGTCTTGGTAGCACTTGGCCACCCGTGGCCGGGTGTACGTCGGCGACAGGGCGTGACACTCCCAGCCCCCTGAAGGGGGCGGGCTTCTAGGCGATTTCCGCGGTATGGCCCGCCTCTCGCGAGGCCCTGGCGCAGCGCGAGAATGCGGCAGGTGGTTGACCCGCGGACTCACCCAGACAACGCGGGTGCGAACGGGCATAGACGCCCTCCCCGCGGCCCGTGCCCGGGCGACTACTACGTTCCGGCTCTTGCGACCGGGGGCGGTTCTTCATCCCGCCCCCGGACCCTTTGACGGGACCGGGCCGTAGATACGTGATCCTCCGGGGGAACGCGATCCGTTCTCCGTAGGCGATGGCATGCATATTGGCGCTCCCGACCACATCGCGGTGGCCGCGGAACACGCATGCGCCGCACACCCACTCGCGGCCCTTGGGCCGCTTCCGATGCCCGCATTCAGGACACCGGCTGGAGGTTCCCCTCTCCGTGCCGGTGAAGCACACGATGCGGGACTGTTCGCATTTGTGCTGCAGATAGTCGATGTCCCGGCCGTACTCCCACTGGGCCATGCGCTGGTTGTGGTACCGGCCGGCGTCGCGGTTCCGAACGCCGTCCGGGTTGCCCACGTAGAGGCTGCCAACCCCGTGCTGCTCGCAGAACTCGATCGCCTTTCGCGTACCCTTGTGGCGCAGGTCGCGCACCTGGCGTTCGACGCGTGCGCTGACCTTGGCCCGCGCACACTGCAGTTTCCGCCAGCGGCGCGAGCCTTTCTTGCACCGCGCACGCTTACGGGCGATCTCGCCCAGCACCTGGTTCAGGCGCCTCTTCTGGGAGCGGATGCCCCGGCCGGAAACCACCAGTGCCGCCCCGGTATCGGTGGTGACGGCGACTTGGTGGATTTGCCCTAGATCAGCGGCAGCCCGCGCCGTGCCCGGCGCTTCACACGCCGGTTCGACCGGTATGGAGACATGCAGTTCATACCCGTCGTTCCAGGTGATTTTACAGCTTCCGGCGTTCGCCGGGGCATCAACCTTCAGCACGACGGATGGGCGGCCGCGTCCCATGGGGAGCACGATACGGCCGGGCTCCACGCACACCGCTTGCGCCGGCCAGAGGAGCCTGTAGATACGCACCATCTCCATATTTGGTATTGTAACACACGGAGGGTTGGTATGCAGACCGGCAAAACCCGCTGGAGCCACTACAACATCGCCTATCACTTACTTTACGAAGGCGCACCTGACCGGTGAGGTGCAGAGCGATGCGGCAGGGAACACCTCTGGACCCAGGCGTATTACGTTGGCACCGCTGGGAATGTCTCCGCCGAGGTCATTCGCCGGTACATCGAGGAATGCCAGGGGCAGTAGGATTATACGGCGATAACGACGGCGCTCTCATCCCAACCCCCTGAAGGGTGTGGGAATTCCCGCGCCTTTCTTTAACCGATTCGATACGGGGGAATACGATGCTGTGCCCGGAGTGCGGCACTACTTACGGTAGCCACGCGGTGTACTGCCTGCGTTGCGGGGCCAACCTGCAAAGCGGACCCCCCCGGCCGGGCCGGGTGGAATACGCCGGGTTCTGGCGAAGGCTGGCCGCCCACATCCTCGACGCCCTGATTCTGAACGCCGTCAATTTCGTTCTGACGGGCGTTTTCGGTGGTTCGCTCACGCACCCGGGAACCGGGGAACTGTTCGGCGGGCTGCTGGTGGGCTGGCTGTACTACGCCCTCATGGAGAGTTCCCCGCGCCAGGCAACGCTGGGCAAGATGGCCCTGGGCATCATCGTCACCGACCTGAATGGTGAACGCGTTTCCTTCGGCAGGGCGTCCGGCCGCTTCTGGGCGAAACTCGCCTCCGTGCTGACCCTCCTCATCGGCTACATCATGGCCGGCTTCACTCAGAAAAAGCAGGCCCTGCACGACATGATCGCCGGCTGCGTCGTCGTGGTGAAGGACCACTGATCACGTCGAACTGGCCGTGACGCCGCCTCCACCGCCGGTGGCGGCGAGCACGTCGGGCGGCGGCACGGGCAGGGGGATGACCGGTGTGGCCGCCCCGTCCTGGGCCGGCAGAAGGGCGTTGTCGAGGACCTCCTCCAACGTCTCGACGGCGACGATCTCGACGTCCTGGTAGTTTCGGAACATCTCCTGCCAGTTCTCCTTGGGGATCAACACCTTCTTGGCGCCGGCGATGCGGGCCGCCTCGACCTTGGCCACCACCCCGCCCACCGGCTTCACCAGCCCGCGGATGGAGATCTCGCCGGTCAGCGCCACCCTGTTGTCCACCGGCCGGCCCGACAGGGCCGAGGCGACGGCGGCGGCAATGCTTACGCCGGCCGATGGGCCGTCCACCGGCATGCCGCCGGGGAAGTTGACGTGGATGTGGTAGTCGCGGGAATCCTGCGCCAGGTGGTGCCGCAGGACGGTCAGGACGTTCTCCACCGACCCCTTGGCCAGGCTCTTGCGCCTCCGCAAGTGGCCGAAGGAGCCCATCTCCTCCTCCTCCACCGCGCCGGTCACCGTCACGGTGCCGCGGCCGCGCCCGGCCGGCACCGCCGTGGCCTCGATCTCCAACAGCATGCCCACGTTGGGCCCGGAGACGGCCAGGCCGTTGGCCAGGCCGACCTGCGGACGGGGCGGCACCTTGCGGTCGGGCCGCGGCGTGTACTGGCCGCTGGAGACCACCCACTCCACGTCCTCGACCCGGATCGCCTGCCGCCCCTCGCCCTGGGCGACGCCGGCCGCGATCTGCACGATGTTCACCGCCTCACGGCCGTTGGCGGCGTAACGCTTGACCACTTCCACGGCCCGGTCGGCGATCCCGAACTCGATCTTGCGTGCCGCGTTGGCGGCTATGATACCAATTTCGTCGGCCAGCAACGGACGGAAGAAGATTTCCAGGCACCGTGACCGAAGGGCCGGCGGCAGTTCCTGGGGCAGCCGGGTCGTCGCCCCCACCAGCCGGAAGTCGGCGGGCAGGCCGTTGTCGAACATGTCCTTGATGTGATGGGGCACGTTCGGGTCGTCCGGGTTGTAGTAGGCGCTCTCCAGGAACACCTTGCGGTCCTCCAGCACCTTCAGGAGCTTGTTCATCTGAATCGGGTGCAGTTCGCCGATCTCGTCGATGAACAGCACACCGCCGTGAGCCTTGGTCACCGCACCCGGCTTCGGCTGGGGGATGCCCGCCGCCCCCAGGGGACCGGCCCCCTGGTAGATCGGGTCGTGAACCGAACCGATGAGGGGATCGGCGATGCCCCGCTCGTCGAACCGGGCCGTGGTGCCGTCCAGTTCGAAGAACCTGGCGTCCTCCTTGAACGGCGAGACCGGATTGCGCTTGGCCTCCTCCAGGACGAGACGGGCCGCCGCCGTCTTGCCGACCCCGGGCGGACCGTAAACGATGACGTGCTGTGGGTTCGGCCCGCAGAGGGCCGCCCGCAGGGCCTTGATCCCGTCGGCCTGGCCGATGATGTCCTCAAAGCTGGACGGCCTGGTCTTCTCCGTCAGCGGCTCGCTCAGGGAAATCGCCCGCAGATTCTGGAGTTTGTCCATCTCCTTGCGGGATTCCCTGACGACGGCCGACCTGGCGCTCTGTTGGCTCCTCAGGAGATTCCAGAAATAGAGACCGATGACGACGGCGAAAAACACCTGGACCAGGGTCAGTATACCGCCGAGTTGACTCACCGTGTCTCTCCCCCTCGCGTTGCGTACCGGCGCTCGAACGCACCCGCCTCGCCTAGCATTCTGCCCCCATCGCGCGATGGTTATTTCATCCGCCGCACACTCCGCCGCCCGCGCGGAGCATCCCGTGAAACGGAAAACCGGCGGTTGCTCCCGCCGGCCCCGGAGGGTCTGGGTTGCGGTGTCACCAAACGCGCGTTACGCCGTCTCCTCCCGCTTGCCGCGCTTGCGGTCGCGGGGGATGAGGATGGGGTCCTTGCGGTTGGCCACCACTTCCCGGGTGACTATGCACTTGGCGATATCCTCCCGGGAGGGAATGTCGTACATCACGTCGAGCATGACGTCCTCGATGATCGCCCGCAGGCCCCGGGCGCCGGTCTTGCGCTTCATGGCCTCCTGGGCGATGGCCCGCAACGCGTCGTCGGTGAATTCCAGGTCGATGCCGTCCATCTGGAAGAACTTCTGGTATTGCTTGGAGATGGCGTTTTTGGGCTCGGTGAGGACCTGGATGAGCGCGTCCTCGTCCAGGGCATCCAGGGTCGCCACTACAGGCAGCCGCCCGATGAACTCGGGAATCAACCCGAACTTGAGCAGGTCCTCGGGCAGGATCCGCGCCAGGATCTCGCCGATGCGCCGGTTGTCCCTGGAGTGCAACTCGGCTCCGAAGCCGATCATCTTGCGGCCGACGCGGTTCTGGATGATCTTTTCGATCCCCTCGAAGGCCCCGCCGCAGATGAACAGGATGTTGGTCGTGTCGATCTGGATGAATTCCTGGTGAGGGTGCTTGCGCCCGCCCTGGGGCGGCACGCTGGCCACCGTCCCCTCCAGGATCTTCAGCAGGGCCTGCTGGACGCCCTCGCCGGAGACGTCGCGGGTGATCGATGGGTTCTCCGACTTGCGCGCGATCTTGTCCACCTCGTCGATGTAGACGATGCCCTTCTCCGCCTTCTCGATGTCGTAATCGGCGGCCTGGATTAGCTTGAGCAGAATGTTCTCCACGTCCTCGCCCACGTAGCCGGCCTCGGTCAGCGAGGTGGCGTCGGCGATGGCGAAGGGAACGTTGAGGATGCGCGCCAGGGTCTGGGCCAGCAACGTCTTGCCGCTGCCCGTCGGCCCGAGCATCAGGATGTTGCTCTTCTGCAGCTCGACGTCATCGACCTTGCTGCCCATGTTGATCCGCTTGTAGTGGTTGTAGACGGCCACCGCCAGGATCTTCTTGGCCTTCTCCTGGCCGATGACGTACTGGTCGAGGATCTCCTTGATCTCGCGGGGCTTCGGGATGTCCTTGAGCTCGAAGTCCATCTCCTCGTTGAGCTCTTCCTCGATGATGTCGTTGCAGAGCTCGACGCATTCATCGCAGATGTAGACACCGGGCCCGGCCACCAGGCGCCGCACCTGGTCCTGGTACTTTCCGCAGAACGAGCACTTGAGCTGGCCCTTCTCGTCGGTGAACTTGAACATCCTCCGGCTCCTTCCCTAAGCCGTGTGAAAACGAACCGTCATCCCGATCAACCACCCTGATCGTACCACCGAGTTACCTTCCTCGCTCGTCACTTGCCCTTCTGCAGGGCGCGGGGGCTCAGGACCTCGTCGACAATACCATATGCCTTGGCTTCACCGGCTGACATGAAATAGTCTTTCTCCGTATCCTGCTCGATTTTCTCCAACGGATGCCCGGTATGATGCGCCAGAATCTCGTTCAGCCGCTTGCGGTCCTTGAGGATTTCGTCGGCGTAGATCTTGATGTCCGTGGCCTTGCCCCGGATCCCGCCGGTCCACGGCTGGTGAATCATGATCTTGGAATTGGGCAGGGCGTACCGCTTGCCCTTGGCGCCGCCGGCCAGCAGGACAGCGCCCATGCTGGCGGCCATCCCGACGCAGATGGTCGAGACATCCGGCTTGATGTACTGCATCGTGTCGTAGATGCCCAGCCCAGCGTCTACCGACCCGCCCGGAGAATTGATGTACAGGGAGACGTCCCGGTCGGGGTCCTCCGTCTCAAGGAAGAGGAGCTGGGCGATGACCAGATTGGCCACCGTGTCGTCGATGGGCGTGCCGATGAAGATGATCCGGTCCTTCAAAAGACGGGAGTAAATGTCGTAAGCCCTTTCGCCCCGGTTGGTCTGCTCGACGACCATGGGCACCAGATGCATCTGGGACATGCTTGCCAACTCCTCCTCCGTCGAATATCTTATCGTCATTTTTCTCAGGAAGATCATGCCGGACTCTCGGCCGCGGAGCCAGCCGCGTCCGCGTTGGCCGCCGCCAGTTCCCTGAGCCGCTCGACGGCCTTCTCCTGGACGATCATCTGCCGGACGATCCCGGCCACCTCTTCGGGCAGGCCGGCCTCGCGCAGACGGCTCCGCACCTCCTCGTCGGTGGCGGTGATCCCCTCGCCCTTGGCCACGGCCTCCAGCACCAGCTCGGTCTTGACCTCCGCTTCCGCTTGGCCGAGCAACCGGGACCGGACCTCTTCAAGGGTTTGACCCGAACGCGCCAGGTATGCTTCGGGGGACACCCCGTACCGGGCCAGGTCTTCCCGCCACCGGTTGATCAGCGCCTCCAGGCGCCGCTCGACCATCGCCCGCGGCAGGTCCACCCGGGCCTGGCCGACGACCGCCTCGACGGCGCGGTTGGCCTGTAAGCGGTCGGCCACCTGCTGCGCCGCCTCCCGCAGTTTATTCTCTGTATGGGAACGCAATTCCTCCAGGGTGGCACAATTTGCCACCGAATGGGCGAAAGCGTCATCCAGGGGCGGCAGCTCCTTGCCCTTGATCTCCTCGACCCTGACCGTCATGGCCACCGTCTGACCGGCCACGCGTTGGTCAGTGTGGTCGGCGGGGAAGGCGACCTGGACGGGGCGTTCCTCTCCCGGACGGGCGCCAAGGACCTGCTGCTCGAAATCCTCGCGGAGCTGGCCGGAGCCGATCTCCGCCCACTGGAGTTCGCCGGCTGCTTCTCCCATCCCGGAGATGACGCGGAACCCGACGACGCAGCCGGGCGCCACCTCGCCATCCTCGAGCGGGACCAGCTTGGCATGGCGTTCCTGCAGCCGGCGCAGGTGTTCGTCCACGTCGGCGTCCGTCACCTGCACGGCTTCCCGGGGGACGCTCACGGCGCGGTAATCGCCCAGTTCGACCTCCGGCTTGACATCAACCGTAGCCTTGAAGGCCAGGGGCGCTCCATCCTCCATACGCAGTATCTCGATGCGGGGGCGGTCGATGGGCTCGATTCCGGTCGACGCCACCGCATGGTCGAAGGCGTGCCCGACTATGTGGTCCAGGGCCTCGTCCCAGAGGACGTGCTTGCCGACGACTCGTTCAACGATGGACCGGGGCGCTTTTCCCTTGCGGAAGCCGGGGATGTTGACGCGCCGGACGACCTTTTGATAGGCGCGGTCCAGCGCCTTCTCGACCACGGAGGCGTCGACCTCGACGTTGATAACAGCCCGGCTGTTTTCGATTTTTTCGAGCGTCGCTTTCACCATGAACCTCCCGAAACCATGAAATTGGCCACCGCGGCGGGCACCGGCCACGGGCTCGTCAATTGCTACATTATAGCATAGACGACAGGCCGGGAAAGGCTATGGTGCGAGGGAAGGGACTTGAACCCTTACGCCACGAGGCACAAGATCCTAAGTCTTGCGCGTCTGCCAGTTCCGCCACCCTCGCACGTCACCGGGGCATGAAGGCAAGCTATGGTGATCGGCCGGAAAGAGAATGGCTGGGGCGCTAGGATTCGAACCTAGGAATAGCGGCTCCAAAGGCCGCTGCCTTACCGCTTGGCGACGCCCCAGTGTGCTCGGCGCCG
>DYIH01000028.1:0-1842 GCA_020723785.1 Thermaerobacter marianensis | reverse complement strand
CTGCGCGCCCCTGCCGCGCGGACTACCACACCCTCCGGGCGTAATAGGTCCACGCTCACGGGTCGCGCAGGAAGGCACCTAGTCGATTTCTAAAATAAATGGGGTGGCTGATGGGATTCGAACCCACGACATCCAGAGCCACAGTCTGGCGCTCTAACCAGCTGAGCTACAGCCACCGCAAAACTTGCACGCCTGCCGGGGACTCATCCCCATCATTATAACTCGAAGGGGAGTCCCACGAAAAGATGGCGCGCCCGGGAGGACTCGAACCCCCGACGAACCGGGTAGAAGCCGGTTGCTCTGTCCGCTGAGCTACGGGCGCATGCGACGCCGCTCTTCCGTCGCGCTCCTACCGCATCAACCACGACACCCTTCGGGAGTTATGGTTGACGCTAAGCGGATCACGCCGGCGGCTTCGCTTTCAACAACAAAAAATAAAATGGAGCGGGTGATGGGAATCGAACCCACACGATCTGCTTGGAAGGCAGAGGCCCTACCACTAGGCGACACCCGCGAAATCAAACCGGCGACGAACTGGTCGGAGCGCTGGGATTTGAACCCAGGATCTCCTGCTCCCAAAGCAGGCGCGCTGGCCGCTGCGCTACGCTCCGAGGCAAAAATAGTATATTTGAGTCGGCAGGCCGGGTCAAATCCATTTTATCCCACAATAGTCCGGCGTGCCGCAGTGAACCCCGTCGAGCGCCGTTCGGATCTCCACAGGCGCCGGTGTACGGCGACGGCCAGCCAGGCCGCCAGCGCGGCGGTGGCGGCAAACACCAGCAGGAACGCCAGCTGCATCCGCGGGTCCGCCTTCAGGATGGGACGGTCGGGGTGGAGGACCAACCCGGCGGAGAACTGCCACCACAAGGCCAGGGCCGACTTGCCGGCGACGAGGAGGGCTGAAGGCGGCGCAGCCCTCAGGATGAGCAACGTCACGGCGTGGACCGCCACGGCGAGCGCCAGGACCTTCAACATCGCCTGCATCCGCGGCTCGGCCAGGAAAACCCCGCCCCAGGCCACCTTCATGGAGTACAGAGAGAAGACGGCGCTGGTCAGGAGGAAGACCGTGCTGACCAGGTCCAGCGTCAGCGCCAATCCGAGCCAGCGGCGCCGCCATAAGGCGGCCAGTGCCAGGATTCCCGCCAGGACATAGGACAGGATGGCGATCCATATGCTGGCGGCGTGCAGGTAGATGGGCCGGATGCGGTAGCCGAGCTGGGCTTCCGCCGGCGTCATCCACACCGCCAGCACCAGGCCGGCGGCGATCACGATCAGGGACGGAATCCCTCGCTTGCGCATCATGCGCCGCTCCCCCCATCCGTCCGCCCGGCCGCGATCGGAGCGCGCCCGCCGCCGCGGCGGGCCCCTCGGACGGAGCCGGCGGCGTCCGGTGTGCCATGCCGCCGCCCCTCCAACTCGATGATCATGTCGCGCAACAGGGCGGCCCGCTCGAACTCCAACGCTTTGGCGGCCTCCTTCATCTCCCTGCGCAGCCGCTCGATCATCCGCGGCACCTCGCGGGCGGGGACGTCTGCCAGGGTGCGGGCGCCGTCGGCGAAGTAGCCCGGCCCCTTCTCCGCCACCTTGGTGGCCTCGATGACGTCGCGCACCGCCTTCCGCACCGTGCGCGGCACGATGCCGTGGCGGGCGTTGTGCTCCCGCTGGATGCGGCGGCGGCGCTCCGTCTCGTCGATGGCGGCGCGCATCGAGCCGGTCACCGCGTCGGCGTACATGATCACCTTGCCCTCGGCGTTGCGGGCGGCGCGTCCGATGGTCTGGATCAGGCTGCGCTCCGAGCGCAGGAAGCCCTCCTTGTCGGCGTCGAGGATGGCCACCAGGCTG
>DYIH01000329.1 GCA_020723785.1 Thermaerobacter marianensis | reverse complement strand
CCGGGACGCCTTGTCGCACAAGCTTTTCCGGACACGGATTATGCGCCTGGTTAATGAGCCTGTCGCACAACACGGGTCGCGGATCGACCGGTGGGGCCGCTCAACCACTGCAACTTCCGCCCTGGAAACCCGATAAAAATTTCGGAACTTCCATAATACCCACGGAAAAGGGGACGGGAAAGATATGGAGATCAGGGTCGGGATCATCGGTCTCGGGCGCGTCGGGTCGGTATTTTTCGACAAGGTGATGGAAAAGCAGGGACAGGGTGTCCGCATCGCGGCCGTGGCCGACCATCACGAGGACTCCCCCGCCGTGCAGAAGGCGCGGCGGGAAGGGATACCCGTATATAAGGACGGGCTCGAAGTGGCCAACCTGGGTGACAAATTGGATGTCGTCTTCGACCTCACGGGTAGCGCCGGCTTCCGCCAGAAGTTGCGGGAAACCCTTTCCGCGGCGGGCAACCGCCACACCGTCATCGCCCCGGAAACGGTCGCTCTGCTGATATGGGCTCTGGTAGCCAATGGGGAGACCTTGCCCAACGTTCATTCGGCCAAAGGGTATTGATTCGGTCTGCGGGTTGCATGCGCAAAGCGGTATGCATTGGGCCCCGGCCGCCGTGCTAGCGCCGCTCTACAGCGATACCGGCTTGCTTCAGCAGGGCCGCCGCCACTCCATCCCCGTGCCGCGTCCCGCCGGTGAAGGTGCCGTCGTAGATGGCGCCGGCGCCGCACGACGGGCTGCGGGCCTTGAGCACGGCCCGCCGGGCGCCGGCCAGCGCGGCCAGCCGGGCCGCCTCGCGGGCGCCCCGCAGGAAGGCGTCGGTGACGTCGCGTCCGTCGCGGGCCACCACCCGGGCGCGGCCGGCGATGACATCGTGGCCGTCGCCGCCGGTGATCTCCGCCGGCTCCCGCGGGGTCGGCAGCCCGCCCAGTTGCTCCGGGCAGACGGGGAGCGCCCGCCCCCGGCGCACCAGGTCCATGACAGCCTCATCAGGACAGCCGTCTCCGTCGTAGCGGCAACGGACGCCGGCCAGGCAGGCGCTGACGAGAACCGGCGGGCACGCCCGAGCACCGCTCTGTCCCGCCTGTTCACAGTGCTTCTCAGGGGGCATGGCCCGTCCCGGCGCCTCCCGGAGCAACGCGTTCAGCATCCACCAGGACTCCCGAAGGGTGCCGTGGTGGGCGCGGCGGCGCGAAAGAAGGCGCGGCGCCCACCCTGGCCCGG
>DYIH01000328.1:817-1234 GCA_020723785.1 Thermaerobacter marianensis | reverse complement strand
CACGCTGCTCTTCCTGGACGTCGATCACTTCAAGCGGTTCAACGACACCGTCGGCCACCCGGCCGGGGACCGCCTCCTGGCCGAAATCGCCTGCCTGCTGCGGGGTTGCGTGCGGGAGATGGACCTGGTGGCGCGTTACGGT
The DNA here is from genome assembly GCA_020723785.1 of Thermaerobacter marianensis. Lineage (GTDB taxonomy): Bacteria > Bacillota > Sulfobacillia > DYIH01 > DYIH01 > DYIH01. The sequence goes on along the minus strand of DYIH01000328.1, from coordinate 1,092 downwards.
GGGGAGGAGTTCGCCGTCATCCTGCCGGAAACGGGGCGGGAGGAGGGCGTCGACGTCGCCGAACGCATCCGCCGGACGGTGGCTGCCTATCCCTTCGTCGGGCCGGGGGGAGAGGCGGTGGTCAACGTGACCGTCTCCCTCGGCGTGGCCAGCTATCCCCTGGACGCCGCCACCAGCGAGGGACTGGTCGAGGTCGCCGACCGCTACCTCTACCAGGCCAAGACCAGCCGCAACCGGGTGGTGGCGAGTGTCACCGGCGGACCGCAACAGACCCG
>DYIH01000328.1:0-807 GCA_020723785.1 Thermaerobacter marianensis | reverse complement strand
ATGTCGAAAGTGGCCGCCCCTTTTCGCAACGCGCTCCCGGTACTAGTATCCCCAGACGGAGACGCGGTTGTTTTCCCGGTCGGCTACATAGATCGTGTCATCGTGGACCACGATGTCGTTGGGAAAGTTGAACTCGCCCTCGTCGAGGCCGCGCGTGCCGAACTGGAAGAGCTGGCTGCCGTCCTTGTCCAGGACGAAGACCGTGTGTTGGAGCACGTCGACCACGTACACGCGGCTGCGTTTGTCGATGGCCACACCACGCGGCATGGCCAATCCCCCGAACTTGAAGCGGAATTGTCCACGGCGGTCGAAGACCTGGACGCGGCCGTTGTTGGTATCCGCCACCCAGAGGTTGCCCAGGAAGTCGCGGGCGACCCCGTATGGGTAGGAGAGCTCGCCGTCCATCTCGCCGGGCGCGCCGATCCTGCCCACCAGTTGATCCTTGGAGTCGAAGATCAGCACCTCGTGGTTGAGGGTGGAGACGTACAGCCGGTTCTCCTCGTCGGTGCTGAGGGACGTCGGTCCGAGACGCAGGTCGCCGTGTTTCCGCGGGTCGGGGATGAACCCCAGGAACTCTCCCTCGAGCGAGAAGATCTGGACACGGCTGTTTTTCATGTCGGCCACGTACAGCTTGTTCTCGCGCACCAGCACGTCCATCGGGTAGTTGAACTCGCCCGGGCCGCTGCCGAAGCGGCCGAACCGCGCCAGCGGACGCCCCTGGCCGCCTTCGATGCGGAACACCTGGATGCGGGCGTTGCCGGTGTCGGCGACGAAGATGCGGCCGTCCGGGGCGGCGTCCACCCCCAG
>DYIH01000027.1 GCA_020723785.1 Thermaerobacter marianensis | reverse complement strand
GCCGCTTCGGTCACGCCGGCCAGGGCCTCGGCCGTCCCGGTCACGGACACCGCGTCCGGCGCCACTTCCACACCCAGAACCGCGAACCCGCGCGCCGGCTCCTCGGCAACCGCCGGGCGCACGGGCACCTGCTTGGCGACTTCCGCCGGAGACACGGGCACGGCCACCGTCACCCGCTGCGGCGAAACGGTCACGCCGTCCACCGGGAGGCCCTGGGAATCCAGGACGGCCACGGGCCGGCGCTCCCTGACGTCCCCCTGGAGGCCGTCCACCCGTACCGGCACCTCCACAGCCGCCACACGGCCCAGGACCCGCGACGTGCCGCGCAACACCACCCGTGGGGGATCAACCGACGGCGCGCCCGCCACGTAGCCCTCCGCCGGCCGTTCCTGGAGCCGGACGCGCACCGTCGCCTCCTGCTCCTGGACCGCTTCCACCGTGACCGTCACCTGGGCGGGCTGGAAACCGACCAAGGTGATCCCGGGAGGAACGCTGACCCCGTCCAGGAGATACGTTGTGCGGCCGGGACGGGCGCCGGCGAGGTTGACGCCGGCCTCGAAGTCGGCGCGCGTAACGCGGGCGACCTCGCGCCGCGGACCGCGCACCGTGACCGTAACCACGTCCGGCTCGAGCGCCACGGCCTCCAAGCCGGGTGGCAGGTTGCGCACCCGCACGGACACCGCGCCGACCGACTTCTGAGCCTCGTATCCCTGGCCGGAGACCTGGAACCAGAGGGTTACGGCCAACAATACCGATATGATCTTCGCCGCCAGGTCGTTTTCCAGCAATCGATCCATGTGCCAGATCCGCCCGCTCTATTCCGACTTTCGCTGCTGTCGCAGGGGGAAGGCCAGGCCGCCCTCCCTGGGGGTCAGCAGGGTCTGCAGCATCTCCCGCAGCGTCTGTTCATCCAGGTGGCGGATCAGCTTGCCGCTGTTGGCCAGGGAAATGGTGCCCGTCTCCTCCGAGACCACCACCGCCAGGGCGTCGGAATGCTCGGTGATCCCCAGGGCGGCCCGATGGCGGCTACCCAGTTCCACGCCCAGGCTCCGCGACTCGGTCAGGGGAAGGAAACAGGCGGCGGCCATCACCCGGTTGCCCCGCACGATCACCGCCCCGTCGTGGAGCGGTGTGTGGGGGGTGAAGACGTTGGCCAGGAACTCGGCTGAAACCAGACCCTCGATGCGGATCCCCGTCTCGATGATGTCGTTGAGCCGTGTCTCCCGTTCCAGGACGATGATCGCGCCGGTCTTCTTGCGGGAAAGGGTCGCGGCCGCGCGGACCACCTGTTCCACGACGTTGCTGACGTCTCGGGCCTCCATGGACACGAAGGAGGGCGTGAACAGGCGCCCGCGGCCGACGTGTTCCAGAGCGCGGCGCAGTTCCGGTTGGAAGACGACGGGGATGGCCACGGCCAGGGCCAGGTAGACCTTTTCCATGAGCCAATAGGTGGTTTCCAGCCGGAGGCGGCCGCTGACCGCCGTCGCCGCCAGAAGCACCGCCAGGCCGATGACCAGGTGGACCGCCCGCGTGCCGCGAATCAGCAGGATCAGCCGATAGAAAACATAGGAAACTATGGCGATATCGACCAGGGCGAGGAGTATCCCCAGAACCCCGGGCCGCGCCAGTTCCACAACCGGCACGCCGCAACCACCCCCTCCGTTTATTGCGTCATTGCGATACGTGGCTGCCTTGCTTTTCCCGGCTCGCGCTGCCCGTCGTGTAGTAGGCCAGGCTCTGCAACTCCATCGTCAAATCGATGTTCTGGACATAGGCCTGGCCCCGCCCGTCAACCTTGACCGGGGAAAAGTTGAGAATGGCCTCGATGCCGCTCTCCACCAGGAAGTCGGTCGCCTGCTGGGCCGCGGCGGCCGGTACGGCCAGGATGGCCATCTTTATCCCCTGCCGTCGCACCACCCGGGGCAGTTCTTCCATCGGGAGGATTTCCAGGTCGTCGATCCGCTTGCCTATCTTGTCCCAATCGTTGTCGAAAATCGCCGTAATGCGGACATCCTTATGACGGTGCAGGTTATAGCGGGCCAGGGCGGTACCCAGGTTGCCGGCGCCGACCAGGGCGACGTTAACCCCCTCGCGCAAGCCGAGAATGCGGCGGATGCGGTCGGAGAGCAGGTCCGTCCGGTAGCCCACCCCCCGTGTCCCGAAGGCGCCGAAATAGGCCAGGTCCTTGCGGATCTGCTCCGAGGAAAAGCCGGTACGCCGGGCCAGTTCGGCCGAGGAGATGATCTCCACCGACTCCTCCTTCAGGTCGGTGAGTACCCGCAGGTAGATCGGCAGCCGCTTGACGGCCACGTCGGGAATACGGCCTCGCCCCACACCCATCCCCCTTGCCGTATGAAAACATACATTGGATCGGGAAAAGGGGATGCGGCAGCGTGTTGCAGGCAGCACCCATCCTCCCGATCAATTACGTTTGGGATCGGGAAAAGGGGATGCGGCAGCGTGTTGCAGGCAGCACCCATCCTCCCGATCAATTACGTTTGATGCGGCTTCAGTAGTCGCGGTGGATCAACGCGTCCGCCAGGGCCGCCAATGCCTCCCGCGCCGGCCCGGCCGGGAGCGGAGACAAGGCCAGCCGCGCCTCCCGCGTGAAGCGCTCCGCCACCTGGTAGGCATACTGCAGCCCGCCGGCCTCCTCGACCAGGGCGCGTATCTCCTCCACCTCGGCGTCACCGAGTCGCCCGCCGACGACGACCTCGGCGATCCGCCGTCCCTGGGGCGAGTTGGCCAAGGCGTGCAGGACGGGCAGGGTGATCACCCCGCTGCGTAGGTCGCTGCCGATGGGCTTGCCCAGGCGATCGGCCCGCGCCGTCAGGTCCAGGATATCATCGACGATCTGAAAGCCCATCCCCACACCGTAGCCGAAATCGCGCAGGGCGCGGGTCATCGGCTCCGGCGCGCCCGCCAGCAGCCCTCCGGCCCGGCAGCACTCGGCGATGAAGTGGGCGGTCTTTTTGTTGACCCGCTCCAGGTACGCCCCTTCCGGGGAGGAGGGGTCAAAGCTCTGATTGAACTGGGCGATCTCCCCCATGCACATCTGGAAGACCACATCGGCCATGATCCCCACGGCCCGGTCATCGCCCGTGCCGGCCAGGAGGGAGAATGCCCTGGCAAACAGGTAGTCCCCGGTGAGGATGGCCACGCGGTCGCCCCAGCGGGCGTTCACCGTTGGCACACCGCGGCGCAGGGCGGAACGGTCGATGCTGTCGTCGTGGACCAGGGTGGCCATGTGGATCAGTTCGGCGGCGGTGGCCACCGTGAAGTGCGCCGGCCCAGGCGCGGTGAACACGGCGCCGGAAAGCAGCACCAGGGCCGGGCGGAGCCGTTTCCCGCCACCACGCAGCAGGTGGGTGGAAACCTCCTCGATCAGCGGGTCGTCCACCTGCAACGCGCGGGCGATCTCATCCTCAACCCGCTGCAACCAGGGGCGGATGTCCTCGAAAAAAGCCGACCCGGCGGCCGTTTGCACCGTCTCTCCCTGGGCCTGCATCCCCTGCGGCCGACCCCCTCTCACACTCCGACGAACGTTGGCTCGCCGGGGTCCCCGGCAACGATCCCGTACTTCCGCATTACCTGGGCATCCCGTAACCGGCACCCCAACACGGTCCCGTCGGGGAACCGTAGACACTTAAAGATTAAGCTTTTCAACATTGAAATAGATTTTCCCTGCTCGTTTCCTGCACCAGAACCGCCGCCAGGAGGGCGGGGTCGTGGCGGACCAGGCCGTGACGGGTCACCAGGTCGGCCTCGACAACCGAAACGCCCATGCCCGCCAGCCGTTCCCGATCCACCGGCACCGGCTCGGCGCCCTGTTCGCGGTAAGCGGCCAGGCGGGCCTCATCGATAGGGCCGCTGTTCACCAGCACGGCGTCCACGAAGCCTGGCCCGCCATGATCCCAGAGGGCCTGCAGGTGGTCCGCCGCCGTGTAACCGTCCGTCTCTCCGGGCTGGGTCATGACGTTGACGACATAGACCCGCCGGGCCGGCGACCTGCGGATCGCCTCCGCCAGGCCGGCGACCAGCACGTTGGGAATGACGCTGGTGTACAGGCTGCCCGGCCCAAGCACCACCAGGTCGGCTTCGGCCAGGGCCGCCACCGCCTCGGGCACCGGGCGGCAGTCCCCCGGCTCCAGGGTCACGCGCCGGATGCGTCTGCCGGATCCGGCCACGGCCGTTTCGCCGCAGACGCGGGTGCCGTCGGCCAGTTCGGCGCAGAGGCCGACGCTCTCCAGGGTGGACGGCAACACCTGCCCGCGCACCTTGAGCACCTGGCTGGCAGCCCGCACCGCCGCCTGGAAGTCGCCGAGGATCTCCGTCATGGCGCCGATGAACAGGTTGCCGAACGAATGGCCCGCCAGGCTCCCCCGCGAAAACCGGTGCTGAAATAGTGTTTCCATCAGCGGCTCGGTATCGGCCAGGGCCACCAGGCAGTTGCGGATGTCGCCGGGCGGCAGGATGCCCAGTTCGCCGCGCAGGCGCCCGGAACTGCCGCCATCGTCGGTAACGGTGACGATGGCGGTGATCCGGTCGGTCACGGCCTTCAGGCCGCGCAACAGCACCGGCAGCCCCGTCCCGCCCCCCAGTGCGACGACCCGCAGTCCGCCATACCGGTTGTGGTTGCCGTGGTTTCCCGCCATTCCCGCCCCCCCTGTTGCGTTCACGAACCGGATCCAAGGGCCTTCGCCACTCTCGGCCTCGCCCTCCGGCTGTTTCGCGCCTACCCCGGCTCCTCCGGCGCTTGACCCCCGATGGCGCCCGGCGCCACCGGCGCCTCCGCCCCCTTCCCGGCCTCGCCCCGCCAACGGCCCACGTCGCGGTGCTCCACCAGGACCGGATAGCGCTCGGCCCGCACCCGTTCGGCCAGTTGGTTGGCCACGACCACCGAACGGTGCTGGCCGCCGGTGCAGCCCACGGCGATGGTCAGCTGGGGCTTGCCCTCGTTGACGTACTGTGGCAACAGGAAGCCCACCAGCGACCAGGCCTTGGCCAGGAACTTGCGCGTCACCGGCCACTTCAGGACATACTCGCGCACCGCCCGGTCGTTGCCGGTCAGCGGCTTCAGGGACGGCACGTAGTGGGGGTTGGGGAGAAAGCGCACGTCCAGGACCAGGTCGGCGTCCCGCGGCACCCCGTACTTGAAACCGAAGGAAACGAGGTTGACGATCATGCGGCCGACCGGCGCCTCGCCGGAGAACAGTTCAGCGATCCGCCGCCGCAGTTCCTGGGGCGAGAGGTTGGTGGTGTCGACGATGTGGTGGGCCTTGCCGCGCAGCCATTCCAACCGCCGGCGCTCCTCGGCCAGCCCGGCCTCGACGCGCCCCTGGGGCGCCAGGGGATGCCGCCGCCGCGTCTCCTTGAACCGTGCAACCAGCACCTCGTCGCTGGCCTCCAGGAAGAGTATCTGGTAGGCGAACCCGCTCCGCTCCAATTCCTCCAGGGCCTCGATGGCGCTGTCGAAGAAGTCGCCGCCCCTGATGTCGACGACCAGGGCGATATGCCGGAATCCACCCGACTCCCGAACGAGTTCGGCGAATTTGGGAATCAGCGTCGGCGGCAGGTTGTCGACACAGAAGTACCCCATGTCCTCCAGGCTGCGGACCGCCTGGGTCTTGCCGGCCCCGGACAGCCCGGTGATGATCACGAAACGCACGTCCTGCACGGCAGCCACCGACCTTCGCCTCAACGCGTTTTAGTCTAGACCATTGTACCATCCCGGTAGAACCGGTACCTTGTGCGAATGATGACGGTTTCCGTGGGCATATTTCGGATGAAGGGCACAACAGGCACCCGAGAGGTGAGAGGGGAATGCTCCAACTCCTGCAGGCCCGGCCCGCCGGGACCACGTCGCCGGCCGTCTTCTGGATCATCGTCGCCATCATCGCCGTGGCGGCCATCTGGTGGTTCACCACCGCCGGCAACCGGAACCGCATCGGGGCGGGCGGCGCCGGCGACCAAACCGACCGGGAACGCAACCGCGGCGGGGGCCAGGAGGGCCAGGGCAAGTAAGTTTGGCCGGCAGCGCCGGGGGTGGGGGACCACCCCCGGATCTTTTCCGGCTATGAGTCTCCCTTGCCGATACGGCTCAAATGTTCAAAGACCTCCTCGGCGGCGGCTCGGGTCATGCCGGGAACGGCGGCCAGTTCCTCGACGCTGGCCCCGGCCAGGGCGCCGAGGGAGCGGAAGCGCGTCAGGAGGGCCTTGCGGCGCTTGGGCCCGATGCCGGGGATCTCCTCGAGCAGGGAACGCACCGACTGGCTGGAGCGCAGTTTGCGGTGATAGCCGAGGGCGAAGCGGTGGGCCTCGTCACGGACCCGTTGGAGCAGGTACAGGGCCTGGGAATCCCGCGGCAGGATGATGGGGTCGGGCCGGCCCTCGGCGAAGAGCCACTCGTTCTCCTTGGCCAGGCCGAAAGTGGGGATGTCACCGAACCCGAGGGTGGCCATCGCCCGCCGGGCGGCGCTCAACTGGCCCCTGCCACCGTCGATGATCACCAGGTCCGGCAGCCGGGAGAAGGACTCGTCGCCCCCCTCCGCCGCCCCGTCCCCGGCCGCCGCGCCCGCCGTCGCGCCCCCCGCCGCCCCGTCCCCGGCCGCCGCGGCGGACGCACCATGCTCCACCCCCGGCCCCGCGCCTTCCCGCGCCGCGCGCAGGAAGCGCCGCGCCAGCACCTCCCGCATCGAGGCGAAGTCGTCCGCCCCCTCGACCGTCCACACCCTGAACTTACGGTAGTCCTTTTTGGCCGGCCTGCCGTCCTGAAAGACGACCATCGAAGCCACCGTCTGCCGCCCCTGGATGCTGGATATGTCGTAGCACTCTATGCGCCGGGGCGGGGCCGGCAGGCCCAGGGCGGTTTGCAGTTCTGCCAGTGTCCCCTGGGACGCCTCCGCCTGCCGGCGGCGCCGCAGCCGTTCCTCCTCAAGGAACAGGACCGCGTTTTGCCGGACCATCTCCAGCAGTCGCCGCTTCTCCCCCCGCTGCGGCACGCGTAGGGCAACACGCCCGCCACGCAATTGCGAGAGCCAGGCGGAGATGGCCGGGGCGTCCTCCGGCTCCGCCGCCAACAGGATTTCCGGCGGGATGAACCCGGCTCCGGCGTAGTACTGCTTGAGGAACGCCGCCAGCACCTCGCCGTCACCGCTCCCCGCGGTATCCGTCAGGAGGAACGGCTCCCGCCCCACCAGCTTCCCATCGCGGACGAAGAAGACCTGGACGCAGGCCGGTTCCGGCTCATCCGCCCCGGCCGGGTCGGACGCGGCCGGGTCTGCCAAGGCGCCGGCCGCTCCCTCGCCTGTGGCGCCGCGGGCCAGGGCGACGACGTCCTGGTCGGCGAGCCGGTCGGAGACGATCTTCTGCTTCTCCACCACCCGCTCCAGGGCCAGGAGCTTGTCGCGCAGCTCGGCGGCGCGCTCGAATTCCAGCCGCTCGGAGGCCTCCTCCATCCGCCGGCGCAGGTCATCGAGAAGCCCGTCCCGCCGTCCCCCCAGGAACGCCACCAGTTGCCCGATGGTTTCGCGGTACGCCTCGGGCGTGGTCAGGCCGGCGCAGGGCCCCGGGCAGCGCTTGATGAAGTGGTGGAGGCAGGGCCGGTCGCGGTGCTGGCGGAAGCGGGCGTCGCTGCAGGTGCGGTGGGGAAAGACGCGGCGCAGGACGCGCAGCGTCTCGTGCACCGCCTGCGAACGGGTGAAGGGGCCGAAGTAGCGGGCGCCGTCATCCTTCATGCTGCGGGCGATCACCACCCGCGGCCAGGGCTCGTTGACCGTCACGCGCAGGTAGGGGTAGTTCTTGTCATCGCGCAGGCGGATGTTGAAGCGCGGCCGGTGCTTCTTGATCAGGTTGCATTCGAGGATCAGGGCCTCGACCTCGGTGTCGGTGACGATGTGCTCCAGGTCGGCAATCCCGGCTGCCAAGCGCAGCGCCTTGCCCGACAGGTGGCGGTCGCCGCGAAAGTAGGAGCGCACCCGGTCGCGCAGGGACGCCGCCTTGCCCACGTAGATTACCTGGCCGCCGGCGTCCTTGAAAAGGTAGACGCCCGGTCGCTCGGGCAGCAGGTCGACCTTGTCCAGCAGGCGGCGCTTATCCCTCTCGTTCATGACCCGTACCGCCGTTCCCCCTACCGCTGCGGTTTGGCCGAAGTGCCGCCAGGCCGCCCATGGGCGTGCGCCGCCCGCTACGCCACCTGAGTGTCCTCGGGCAGGGCGCACTCGGTGATGCGGTCGTTCTCGATGCGCAGGAGCAGGGGCTGATCGCCGCGCCAGCAGGAGATCCGCCCTTCACCGTCGGTGGTGCCCTGGTTGCATGCGGCCATCAGCGCCATGGCCACCGTCAACGGGGCCGCCAAGCCGAAGCGGGCCAGGTAGGCGACGTAGACGTCGGGCGTCATGGCGTCCAGCATGCGCACCAGGTGGCAGACCTGGCTGTCGGGCTCTCCCTCCACAAGGACCGTCTGGCCCTTCCAATCGAGCATCCGGAAGCGCCCCGCCGGACCGCCGGCCTCGGCCAGGGTGATCCCTTCGGACAGGGCCTTGGACACCTGGCCGCGCCGCAGCTGCTGCAGGGTGCGCAGTTCGGCGGTCCGGGACGCCCAGCCCCTCTCCGAGGCAAGGGCCAGCAAGCGGCTCCAGGTGCTCCGCTGGACGGTCTCCAACCAAGCGGTGTTCTCCTCCTCGCCGCCGGCGGCCACCGACTCGACCTTGGTGCGGCCCTTGCGGACCACTTTCTTTTTGGCCTCCGGCTTGCTCTCCTTGGTCTCACCGGCCTGAACGGCCGCCGCGGCGACATCCCCCGCGCCCGCCGCCGCGGCTCCGCCCCGGGCCTTGGCCGCCGCGGTCAACGCCGCGACAACGGTTGGCTGGGCCGGGGGCGTCGCCGCGGCTGATGCGACCGCCGCGGCCGCCGGGAGCCCGGCAGGGCGGCTGGCGGCGCGTCCCCGGCCCTTGGCCGCCGGCGTACGGCGCCGGCCCCGCCCTCCCCGGCCGACGCCGGCCGCTGCGTCGCCCTCCAGCGGCGGCACGAAGAATGCGGGATACTGCTCGGGCAGGGCGTTCCCCTTGACCTCGTTGCACACCCGGTGGGCCAACTGGACGTTGGACATGGTATCCGGCCCGCCCTGGCTGACCGGGATGACGTGGTCCTGGGTCGCTTCCTCGAGGGAGGCGATCGGCGCGCCGCACAGGCCGCAGACCAGAGGCACGTTGCGCACCTGGACCAGGAAACGCTTGCGGGCCTCGCCGTGGGGGATCAGCCAGTGGCCGCTGGGGTGCCGCTGCAGGCATCCCAGAGCTTCACCCTGTTCCACCTCGGAACGGGAGCAGATCCCCTCCACCAGGTGCAGGGTCGAGTGGTAAACCAGCACACCCTCATCCCACCAGGGGAGAGCCGTGGCGATGGTGCGGCGGTTGAGGAGCACCCAGTTGGCCTGGAAGCGGGCCCGGCTCGGCGGCAGAACCCCCTGGTGGATGCGGGCCAGCCAGCCGAGGACGGCAAAGGCGGCCCTGGCCTCGGGAGCGCCGTCCCAGACCTCCGGCCCCTCCGTCTCGCCCTTGAAAACGACGTCGGCCACCCATTTGAACCGCCCGTCCGCGTCGCGGAGGAAGACGGTATCGCCAACGGACAGGCCCTTGCCCGGCGGGATGACCAGCAGGCGCTGCTGGTCGCCTACCGGGATGGAGGCGCGGAAGAATAAGCTTTCCTCGATGACGTGAATGTTCATGGTCAACCCCTTTGCGTTGTTCATGGTCACAGTTAAGCGTATTATAACCTTAATTTCACCGCAACGCGGTTTTTGATGCAGAAATTTCCTCAGCCGCCGGGGGAAGGTGTGTTATACTACGGTTTGGCCTGAGTCCAATTTTCGGTGGAGGTCGGTGGACAACCATGGCGCGGGAACTGTTCGACATCACCATCCTCGGCACCGGGCCGGTGGGGCTTTTCGGGGTCTTCTACGCCGGCATGCGCGGTATGAAGACGAAGGCCATCGAGGCCCTGTCCCAGGTCGGCGGGCAGCCGGGGGCCCTCTACCCCGAGAAATTTATATATGACGTGGCCGGCTTCCCCAAGGTGCAGGCGAAGGAATTGATCGCCCGCCTCAAGGAGCAGGCCGACCTGGCCAACCCGGGGTGCGTCTACGCCCTGGGACAGCAGGTGGAGAGCCTGACCCGCCTCGACGACGGCACGATCGTCCTGGAAACCGGCACCGGCGAGAAGCATTACACCAAGGCGGTGGTTATCACCGCCGGCGCCGGCGCCTTCGAACCCAACCGGATTCCCCTGGACAGCGCCCTGCGCCTGGAGGGCAAGGGCGTCTGCTACACGATCCAGGACCTGCGGTCCTTTGCGGGCAAGCGGGTGCTCGTCGTCGGCGGCGGCGATTCGGCCGTCGATTACGCCCTGATGCTGGAGCCGGTGGCGGAAGAGGTCACCCTCATCCACCGCCGTGACACCTTCCGGGCCCACGAGGAGAGCCTGCGGAAGCTGGCCCAGTCCAACGTGGAGGTCCGCGTCTGCTGCGAACTGAAGGACGTCCAAGGCGAGGAACGTGTGACGTGCGCCATCGTCGCCGACAACGAAACGGGCCGAGAAACCCGCCTTACGGTGGACGCCGTGGTGCTGGGCACGGGCTTCAAAGCATCCCTGGGCAAGATGCTGGAATGGGGCTTGGAGATCGAGGGCAAGCGACAGATCAAGGTCAACTCCAAGGGCGAGACAAACATTCCGGGGGTCTACGCCGCCGGCGACATCTGTTGGTATCCCGGCAAGATCCGGCTGATCGCGGTCGGCTTCGGCGAGGTGGCCACCGCCGTCAACAACGCCAAGGCCTATGTCGACCCCGGCGCCGCCGCCTTTCCCGGCCACTCTTCCGAGGGGAAGAAGTGAGTTGACAGGGCATGGGGCATGGGCATGGGGCATGCGGCATGCGGTGGGATGCGGAAAGCGGCACCAAGCTATCCCGTATCCGCTGTCATTCCGGCCGTTATCCTTGCTCAGTCCGCTTGTGCGGGCCCCCGGGCCGGGCTGGCCCGCACCTCCAGCAACAGGTAGATTTCCTCGCCGATGACCGCCGCCTTGAGTTCCGGACGGTACTCCTTCTCCCCGATCTTCCAGGTCCGGTCCCTCAGGAGGCCGAGAATCAGGACCGGGTCCAAGCCCCGCACCTCGCGGCCGACCAAACCTTGAACGAGCGGCTTGAGACGCTCCTCCAGCTTGAATTGCAGACCACGTTCATCAACGTTGGCCCATTCCCACTCGACCGACCGGACCACCGGATTTGTCCAGCTCTGTTTGGCGTTCTGGAGCTGCTTCAGGTCGCGCTGGGCCTTGTCCAGGTCCAATTGCAGGCGCCGCCGTTCCACCTCGAGTTCTTCCACGCGGCCGCCGACCAGAGGAACCAGGCTCGCCGCGCCCACCAGGACGCCGAGCAGGAACACGAACAGATATCGCAAACGGCTCAACCCTTGCCGCCGGCCGCCGTGATCAGGACGCTACCGAGGTGCGCCCCGGCAAAGGCCATGGCCAGCAGCAGCATCTGGCGGACCAGCTTGGTCACTTCGCCCTGGACGATGCCCGTCTCCAGCACCTCATGAAAGGTGGCGATGGCACCACCCAGCGCGGCCACCGTGGCCCACAACTTGAGCCGCTGGGCCAGGGAGGCCATGGTGTCCATCGGCAACCCGCCGGCGAGGAGCGCGACCATGGCACCGGCCAGGGCGCCCCCGGCCACCATGCCGAGGGCGACGCCGAAAGTGACGGCCAGTTCACGGGCGAAATCGGCCATGGCAATCACCGCGAGATGTGTATGCCGGCACATCGAGGAGGATTCCGCACATCAAAAAAGGCTTCAGGCGGAGCGTTCCGTGGCGGAGGCCACCGGCACCGCGGGCGCCGCGTCCTCGCCGGCGGCCTGGCGGGCCAGTTCGCCGGCGCGTTCGACGGCCCGGGCGACGGCATCGGCCAGGGCCTGCTGGAAGCCGCGCGCCTCCAGCACCTGCAGGGCCGCCGCCGTCGTGCCGTTGGGGGAGGTCACCTGCCGGCGGAGTTCGGCCGGGTCGGCCCCGGTCTCCACCAGCATGCGGGCGGCGCCGTAGACCGTCTGCACGGCCAGTTCGCGGGCGGCCTCGGGCGACAGGCCAACCGCCTCGCCCGCCGCGATCAGCGCCTCCACGAACAGGTAAACGTAGGCCGGACCGCTGCCGGCCACCGCGGTGACGGCGTCCATCGCAGCCTCGGGGACGACCGACACCTTGCCGACGGAGGCGAAGATGGCCTCGGCCACCGCCAGGCTGTGCTCTCCCGCCCAGCGGCCGGCGGCAATGGCCGTCGCCGATTCCTGGACCCGGCTGGAGGTGTTGGGCATGGCCCGGATCACCGGGGTTCCGGCCGGCAAATAGCGTTCCATGACACTGGTGGGAACCCCTGCGGCCAGGGAAACGACGATCTGCTCCGGCCGGACGTACCGACCGATCTCGGCGAGGGTGCCCGCCATGTCGTAAGGCTTGCAGGCCACGAGGAGGATGTCGGAGCGGGAGGTGATCTCGGCTTTGTCCCGGGTCACGTGCACACCCCAGCGGTCGCGCACCATGCGGAGGCGTTCGTCGTTGGAGCGGTTGGTGACGGTGACGTCCTCGGGGGCCAGCAGTTTCCCACCCACCAGGCCGTGCAGCAGGGCCTGGGCCATCGACCCGGCCCCGATGAAGGCCAGGCGCTTGCCGATCAACAAGTCCGCCACCCCCGCGCGGGGAAAGACGCTCCCAGACCAAAAACCCCCTCGCCGTTCTGACGAAAGGGCTCGGTCGTGTTTCCCCGATCAACTAAATTCTAGCGGCGGAACCAAGAGGGTGTCAACACGCACGCACGCTCGCAGGCTCGGCCTCCGGGAGGTTGACCGGTTGGTTTCGACGCCCGAGGAGAACGAGCGCGGCCGCAGGATCAACATCGTGATTTACTGATGCTGCCGCCACGGCACCCACTGCCCGCGCGAAATGCCCAGCCGCTTTTCGGTCAAAAGCGTGTATTCCTCGGACGCATCGCACAGGACGGCTCTTCGCCCCAAGCGCAGACACGCTTCACCGGTAGTGCCTGACCCGCACATCGGGTCGAGCACGATGTCGTTCGGCTCTGTAACCATCAGTATGAGATGTTCGAATACGCGGACGGGTTTCTGCGAAGGGTGCCCCGTCTGTTCCTTGCGACCGACGAACCCGACAAGAAGCGGTTCTTCAATAACAGTGGTCGGCCCTGGTATGTAGCGCAGCTTTCCATTAGCCTGCTTCTCTCGCTGTGTTTCATTGAAGAAATGTTCTGGATAAAGCGATGCCCCTTTACGCGCAATATGGAGACAGGCAAATTGGCTTGTTCTCCACCCTCGAATAACCGATGGGCAATTTTTGTAATACCAGGTAAGCCAAGCTATAAATTCGAAATCCGTGGGCAACTGTTTGACGAAACGCGCAACGATCTCCGGATATCCCCACAGGTAGATATGCTCCGTTATTTCTGCAGATTCGTGAAGCAACCTTACGATAAATTCATCATAATCTTCTCGTACGCCCCCTACGCCTTTGTTGTACCAAGGATCGAGGATGGTGGCTTGCGCCCGAACACCGTTTCGTTTAAGGAGCGAAAAGGTATCGAAAACATCGGCCGGAGGTAATAACCGTATCTGATCACGAATCCGCACCCCCAATAGTTTATTTCTTTCAAGAGGAATCGTCTGTTGAATTACCATGCCAATTACCCCTTCTCTCAGAATTCTTGGAAATATTGAGCCTGTCGCACATCCTTCGTTGAAATGAATGGGTGGGGCCGAAGATCGTTGA
>DYIH01000026.1:2502-13878 GCA_020723785.1 Thermaerobacter marianensis | reverse complement strand
GGGGATCGGCTCGCGCAGCGGATCGATGCCGTGCTGACGGCATTTCTCGTAAATGGTGGGGAAGCGGGCGGGGAAGGCCTCCCCGATAGGGCGGGCGTCCAGCAGGACGTAGGACGAGGCCGTCTTCTCCATCTCCTGGGCGATGGCCCTGGCCACGACGTCGCGGGGGGCCAGTTCCGCCTGGGGGTGGTAGGAGGGCATGAAGCGGCGGCCGCGGACGTTGCGCAGGACGGCCCCCTCGCCGCGCACGGCCTCGGAGATCAGCAGCCGGGCGCGGGGACGGCGGCGGCCGGGCGGCGGGTTGGGGATGTACAGGGCCGTCGGGTGGAACTGGATGAACTCCATGTCCATGACCGTGGCCCCCGCCCGGTAGGCCATGGCGATGCCGTCGCCGGTGGCCACGTCGGGGTTGGTGCTGTGGCGGTAGAGCTGGCCGGCGCCGCCGGTGGCCAGGACGACGGCACGGGCAAGATAGGCCCGCAGCCGGCCGTCGCGGCCCAGGGCCAGGGCGCCGCAGCAGCGGCCGTCCCGCAGGAGCAGATCGACGGCGAATTCGTCCTCCCGCACCTCGATGCGCGGATCGGCCCGCACATGCAGTTCCAGGCCGCGCCTGATCTCGTCGCCGGTGGCGTCGCCGCCGGCGTGCAGGATGCGCCGCCGGCTGTGGGCGCCCTCGCGGGTCAATTCGAAGTCCTCGCCCACCATGTCGAAGCGGACTCCGTAAGTGGCCAGCTCCCGCACGCAGGCGGGGCCCTCCTCCACCAGCACCCGCACCGCCTCCAGGTCGCACAGCCCGTCGCCGGCGGCCACCGTATCCTCCAGGTGCAGGCTGGGCGAATCGCCGGGGGCGATGGCGGCGGCGATCCCCCCCTGGGCGAACTCCGTGCTGGAGTCCTCCAGCCTCTTCTTGGTCAGGAGGATGGCGCGGCCCAAGGCGCCGGCTTTCAGGGTGGTGTAGAGGCCGGCGATGCCGGTGCCCAGCACCAGGATGTCGCAGGCTACGCGTTCGACGGGCGGTTCGGGCTCCGGCCGAGCGGCCATGTCACGCCTCCTTCATGCGGGGTCTGCGTTGCGCGCCGGTTCAGGCGATGGTCAGCATGCGGTCCAGGGCCGCGCGGGCGTCGGCGGCGATGTCCTCCGGCACCTGGATGCGGTTGACCACCCGGCCGGCCAGGAGGTTCTCCAGGGTCCAGAGCAGGTGCTGGGGGCTGATCCGGTACATCGTCACACAGGGGCAGACGATCTCGTCCAAGGTCATCACCAGCTTGTCCGGGTTCTCCTGTGCCAGGCGGTTGACCAGGTTGATCTCGGTGCCGACGGCCCACTTGCTGCCGGGAGGCGACGCGGTGACCGTCTCGATGATGAACTCGGTGGACCCCACGGCATCGGCCAAGCGGGTGACCTCCCAGCGGCATTCCGGGTGGACGACGACCCGGACGTCCGGGTGGCGCTCGCGGATGCGCGCCACCTGCTCGGGGCCGAACCGCTGGTGGACGGAGCAATAGCCGTTCCACAGGATGACGCGCACCCGTTCCGGGTCGATCCCGGCGGCGGCGCCGTGGGGGTCGGGCTCCAGGACTTCGGCGCCCCGGTCCCAGACGGCCATCTCGTCGAATGAATGGCCCAGTTTGACGGCCGTGTTCCGGCCCAGGTGCTCGTCCGGCAGGAAGAGGACGGCGCGGGCGCGCGCCAGCGCCCAGCGGGTGACGGCGGCGGCGTTGGAGGAGGTGCAGACGGCCCCGCCGCGGCGGCCGGCGAAGGCCTTGACGGCGGCCGACGAGTTGATGTACGTCACCGGCAGCAGCTTGTCCCCGTACAGCTTCACGAGCTCGGCCCAACAGGTCTCCAGTTCCTCCACGGCGGCCATGTCGGCCATGGAGCAGCCTGCTCCCAGGTCGGGCAGGATGACGATCTGGTCGGGGCGGGTGAGGATGTCCGCCGTCTCGGCCATGAAGTGGACGCCGCAGAAGACGATGTAGCGGGCGTCCTCCTGCCGGGCGGCCCAGCGGGAGAGCTTGAGGGAGTCACCGCGCAGGTCGGCGAAGCGGATCACCTCGTCGCGCTGGTAGTGGTGGCCGAGGATGACCAGGTCCTTGCCGAGAGCGGCCTTGGCCCGGGCGGTGCGTTCGGCCAGCTCGGCGTCGGTGAGCGCTGCGTACTCCGGCGGCAGGGGTTCCTGGACGAGCAGGGAAGGGGCCCCGTGCATGGGACGGCCTCCTTTGGCACCCACCGGCGTGGCATCCGGTGGCTGTTGCCAACATTTTAGCAGGAATCGCGGCGCGGGGCGAATGAGGCCCGCTCCCATGGGGCGGTCAGCGCAGCTTGCCGCGGATGACCCCCCGCCATGCCGCCGCTTCCTCGAACCCCAGTCGCCAAAGGGCGATGCCGCCCAGGCCGTGGCGCTCGACGAGGTCCACCTTGGCGGCCATGCTGGAGGCGTTTTCGAAGTAGACCACGTGACCGGCGCCGCGCTCGTCGTAATAGCGGTACCAGGGGACCTGGGCCGCTTCATCCCAGCTCAAGGGAACGCCGAGGGCGCGGGCGCGGTTGATGGCCCGGGGGGCGGAGACTGCCGCCGCCCGACCCGGGGCCCAGTCGTAGCCGTAGCAGGCGATGCCGAGGAGCACCTTCCGCGGTGGGATGGAGGCGGCGGCGTAGCGCGCCACCCGGTCCACCCAGCCGATGGAGGCGACCGGGCCGGGGTCGCCGCCCAGCCAGTGCTCGTCGTAGGCCATGACCATCACGGCGTCGGCCGCCCGGCCCAGCGCGCCGTAGTCGAAGGCGCCGGACCAGCCGTCGCGGGGGTCGTCGCCCGTCTTGGCCGGCACGGCCACCGTCACCGCGTAGCCGGCGGGGCGGAGCCGGGCCGCCAGCTCCTCGATGAAAGCGGTGAACGCCCCGCGGTCGGCGGGCGGCACGTTCTCCAGGTCGATGTTCACACCGGCGTAGCCCTTCTCCATCACCCGGAGGATCTCCCCGGCGACCCGCCGCCTCGCCCCGTCGTCGGTGAGGAGGCGGTGGGCCAGCGCGCCGTCGAAGCCGCCGCCGGCGTAGTTGTGGACGGCGGCCAGGGCCTTGATCCCCTGCTGCCGGGCCAGGGACAGGAAGGCGGTTTCGTCGGACGGGTACGGGTTGTGGAGGCGGCCCTCCCGGTCGGGGGTGTAGCCGAAGTAGATGGCCACGTCCATGTCGGCGCCGTGCTCCCGGACGGAGTCGAACGCCGTCCGGTCCCCCGCCCAGTCGACCGGGTAGTAGCCGGCCACCAGGTAGCGCCCCGGTGGAGCCAGGGGGGCGCCAGTTTCTAACGGAGCCGGACGTGCCGGCCCGGGTGGAGCCGGCGGGGCCGTTTTCGTTCCGCCGGCTCCCCGGCTGCTCGGCAGCGGGGGGTTCTGCGGCTTGGCGGCCGCCGCCGGCCGGGGTTCGGGGTGATCGGCGCGGGAACCGGTGACCGCGCCGACTTCCTTCGGGACCGTGGCCCGGGGCCCGGACGCCGCGGCCCGTCCACGCGGAGACGGCGCACGGTGCACCGCCTTGGGCTCGGACGCCTTGACGCGGTGGGCCGCCCGAGGGGTGGCCGCTTCAACGCGGTGGGCCACCTGAGGGGTGGCCATTTCAAGGCGGTGGGCCGCCTGCCGGGCGCCGGGCTGCGCGGAACCGGCCGGATCGGGGAACAGCGTGCCGGCTGAGAGTGTCAGGCCGACGGCGGCGACAATGGTCAAACGCATCGTCGGCCGGCTGCGTTCAAGACCAGGTGTGAACAGGCCCTTCGCCAAGGCGCGAGCCCTCCTTCCCGGGCGATTGGGCTGCCGCAAAAGCCCGGTAATCACGGCGGGCTGTTTACATAACATTTAATTACTGTCAAAGCAGGGGATGTCCTTGTTGCGCAGGACTGGGAAGTGGTGGGAACGAAGCTTTGCTTTGCGATGCTGGTTAGCGCGGGCCACCCGTGTCCGGGTTGCCGCCGTTCTTGCGGATGATCTCCAGGGGCCGGTCGAAGCGGCCGTCCTCGACGACGACCGTGAGCAGGTAGTGGTGGCCGCCGACAAGCTCCTCGCCGCCCATGGAGCCGCCGCCGACGGAGGGGTCCTGCGACACCAGGCTGCGCTTGTCGTGGTCCGGCACGTTGGTCAGCGAGACCGGCCAGGGCTGGTCGCGCAGGGTACCGCTCTCCGCCGGACGGAAGCTGACCTCGTCCACCTGGACGTCCCGGTAGCCGGCGTCCCGCAGTTCGGCAGCCGCGGTCCGTGCGCCGTCGGGGTCCGGGAAGGTGGCCAGGATGCTCCTGCCGAAGAATTCTTTCCCGACGGGGTCGCCGGGCAGGTAGCGACGCGGGTCGAGAATGCCGTCGTTCCGTTCGTCGGTGGTCATCCGCGCCTCACCCCGATGGGCTTGTTCACGCGTTTTAGGTTGGCTCGTTCGCGGGCGGATCATGCCGTGGCCAAATCAGGTGCGAGGCGAGGTGGGGGACGTGTGGGCGGGAGCGGTTCTGATCGGGTTTGCGGCGGGGTTGGTCAGCGCCCTGTTCGGGATCGGCGGAGGCGTGGTGATGGTGCCGGCCCTGGCCCTGGCCGTGGGGCTGGAGATGCACCGGGTGGTGGGCACGTCCCTGGGGGCGATGCTGCCCATCATCCTCGTGGCCGCCGCGCGCCACTACGGCGCCGGCAACGTGGATCTCAAGCTGGCCGTCCTGCTGGCGGCGGGCGGCGTCGCCGGCGCTTTCGCCGGGGCGGCCCTGTCCAACGCCCTGCCGGCCCTGGCGCTGAAACGGCTGTTCGGCGCGCTCTTGTTGATCGTCTCGGTGCGCATGCTCCTTGGCCGCTGACCCGGGGGGCTGACGGAGCCATATGCGCAAAGGCTGAAAGAGCCATGGCTCAAACAACGCAAACAAAATATTCGGTTACCGAATCGCTCCGAATGGCGGTTCTACCGGCTCCCCACCAGAGGTGTCCGGCGAGTTCGGGTAATTTTTGCACATGCCAAAGCGGACATGATGGGGATCGCTCCCGCCCATGTCGTGGGGCGCGGTGCCGCACCGGGTTTCAACCCGAGACGAACAGCGGCGTCAACAGCGCCGCCAGCGAAGCGTGGAGGAGCCGGGCCAGGGCGTACGGCTTCATCCGGATGTCGGTGCCCGCCAGGACGCTGGCCACTTGGCCGTGAACCGAGAGGCCGCTCCAGGCTACGACGGCCCCGGCCACCATCACCTGTTGGACCAAGGGGGCGGACGACTGGCTGGCCGCCTGGGCGCCGACGTCGATCTCCAGCAGCCCGGCGAAGGCAGCCGGCACCAGGGAGAGATCCAGGCCGAGCAGCCGGAAGAGGGCGGCCAGGGGCAGGCTCAGGTAGGTCGCCAGGCCCGTGATCTCCAGCACACGGATCAGCACCGAGAAGAAGAGGATGAAGCCGCAGATCATCAGGAGCGTCTTGACCGACTCCGAGACCGAGTCACCCAATACCTGCCCCAGGGGGCGGCCGTCCTCCTGGCGGGCCCGGCGCAGTTCCCGGAAGGCGCGCAGGAGCAGCGGCCCCCGGCTCCCCGGCGGCACGGCCAAGCGGGAGGGCCGCTCCGGATCGTGCCGGCCATAGAAGCGGAAGACGAGGCCGACCAGGAGTGCCGACAGGTAATGGGCGGCGGCCATCCGCGCCCCCAGCGCCGGGGAGCCGAACATGCCCACGGCGACGGCGCCGAAGATGAATAGGGGATCAGCCGTGTTGGTGAAGGCCAGGAGGCGCTCCGCCTCGACCCGGGTGCACATGCCGGCCCTCCGGAACTTGCCGGTGATCACCGCGTCCATCGGATAGCCGGCGGCCAGCCCCATGGACATGACGAAGGACCCGGCGCCCGGCACGTTGAAGAGCGGGCGCATCAGGGGTTCGAACAGGACCCCGAGGAAGTGGACCACCCCCAGGGCCAGCATGACCTCCGAGAGGATGAAAAAGGGGAGCAGGGAGGGGAACACGACTTTCAGGAAGAGTTCGAGCCCTTGCAGCGCCGCCTGGAACGCCGCGTGCGAGTAGAGCACCAGGGCCAGGGTCATCGCCACCGCCGCGCCGGCTGGCAGGAGCAGCCAGGACGCACGAACGATCTTGACCGTCAACCGCCTCACCGCAACTACACTATCGCCCGTGGCGGGCAAATATGTCCCGGGGCGGCGGCCTGCGAAGATCGCCGTATTCCTTCACCATGGCGCCACCACCCGGAAGTTTCCTGGTCAGGAATCCCCAAATCATTGACAAAAGCTGTGCTTGAAAACTACAATTAAGGCCGGTTCAGAGCCTGAGGGGGGCTACAACTTGTTCGTCCGGAAGAACAGCGCACTGCTACTGGCGCTCATTTTTTTGGCCGTGGCCGCCGCCGGCGTTTACTTTCTCAAGGTCAACCCTCTGTGGGACCGGGTGAAGAAGGGCCTGGATATCCAGGGTGGCATACACGTCGTCTTCGAAGGCGTAGACACCCCCGGCATGCCGGTCACCTCGAAGGCCATGGAGGATGCCAAGCGCATCATCGAGGACCGTGTCAACCGCCTGGGCGTGGCCGAGCCGGTCATCCAGCGGCAGGGCGACAGGCGCATCATCGTCGAACTCCCCGGCATCAAGGACCCCGACAAGGCCTTGGAGGCCATCGGCCGCACCGCCCTGCTCGAGTTCAAGGACAGCGAGGGCAAGGTCATCGTCTCCGGCAAGGACCTCGATCCCGGCGGGGTCGGCGTCGAGATCGATCAGGCCAACCGCACCGTCGTCACCCTGCGTTTCAAGAAGGAAGGGACCAAGCGCTTCGCCGAGGCGACGCGCATGGCGTACCAGTTCCGGCCCAAGGATCCGCAGCAGGATGACCCCCGCAACCACATCGGCATCTACCTGGACGGCAAGCTGGTGCAGAACCCGGGCGTCGAAAGCCCCATCGAAAACGGGCGGGCCATCATCACCGGTTACGGCAGCGTGGAGGAGGCGCGGCGGGTGGTCGTCGCCCTGCAGTCGGGCGCCCTGCCTGTCAAGCTGGTGCCCGTCGAGAACCGCACCATCAGCCCGACCCTGGGCAGGGACTCCCTGCGGCGCAGCCAGACGGCGGCCGTCATCGGCACCGCTGCGGTGCTCGCCTTCATGTTCCTGTACTATCGCGTTCCGGGGCTGTGGGCCGACCTGGCCCTGCTGATCTACCTCCTGATCTTTCTCGGGGTGCTTGTCGGGCTCAACGCCACGCTGACGCTTCCGGGCATCGCCGGCTTCGTGCTATCCATCGGCATGGCCGTGGACGCCAATGTGATCATCTTCGAACGCATCAAGGAGGAGCTGCGCCTGGGCAAGACGATCCGGTCGGCGATGGACGCGGGCTTCGCCAACGCCTTCCGCGCCATCTTCGACTCCAACGCCACCACGCTGCTGGGCGCCGCCGTCCTGTTTTACTTCGGGACCGGGCCGGTGCGCGGCTTCGCCGTGACCCTGGCCCTCGGGGTGCTCATCAGCATGTTCACCGCCATCGTTATCACCCGTTTCATGCTGCGGTTGCTGGTCGATGCCGGCATGAAGGCCGGGCCGTTCTTCTTCACCGCGCCAGGGACCGCGGAGGGGGCGCCGCAGCCGGCGGCAGGAGGGGCCAAGGGATGAGGTTCAAGCTCGAGATTGTCCGCCACACCCGCATCTGGCTGGCCATATCCGGTTTCCTGGCCGTGATCGCCGCCGTGTCCCTGGCCACCCGGGGCCTGAACTACGGCATCGACTTCACCGGTGGCATCATCATGGACCTGAAGTTCGAGAAGCCGGCCACGACGGGCCAGGTGCGCGCCGTCCTGGCCGACCACGGGTTCGGTGACGCGGTGATCCGTGAGGCCACCGGGACGGGCGGGCGTGAGTTCCTGATCACCACCCGTCAGAGCGGCGAAGCGGCGCGCCGGGCGTTGTTCGACGACCTGAAAAAGCGGGTCGGCGCCTTTGAACAGCGCAGCCTGGACGTGGTCACGCCGGTGATCGGGACCGAACTCAAGCGCAACGCCCTGCTGGGGGTGTTCCTGGCCACCGCGGGCATACTCGTGTACATCACGTTCCGTTTCGAATGGCGCTTCGGGCTGGCGGCCGTCGTCGCCCTCCTGCACGACGTCTTTCTGACCGTCGGGTTCTTCTCCCTCTTCCGCCTCCCGGTGGACACCTCTTTCGTGGCGGCGATCCTGACGGTCTTCGGTTACTCCATCAACGACACGATCATCGTCTTCGACCGCATCCGCGAGAACCTGCGTTACCGCCGCAGGGAATCGCTGGCCCAGTTGGTGGACCACAGCATCAACCAGGTGCTGACCCGCTCTATCAATACGGCCATGACCACGATCATGGCCGTCGGCGCGATCTACGTCTTCGGCGGCCGGACCGTCAAAGACCTAGCCCTGGCGCTGGTGGTGGGCATCGCCTTCGGCGCCTACTCCTCCATCTTCGTCGCCAGCCCGGTCTGGGTGCTGATTTCCGAGCGTTTGGGGCGGTCGCGCGAAGGCCGTTCCCGGCCCCGGGCGGCCAACGCATAGCCCCGCCTCCCACCTTTTCACGTTGATCGCCGGGATGCCCTCATCCACTTCCTCCGTGTGGAGACTGCACCTTGTCACCTGGGTGGATTCGAACTCTTTCCTGCCCATATCATACCATCAATAACACAAAGAACCTATTTAATCCCTCGATAACAGAACGAATAATAATATACAGAGATTATGTCGACTTGTTATTTTTGGCCAAATGCGCCTTATTTGGCAGGAAATCCACGAGGAGGGATCCCATGATTTGCAGCGGAAGGGTCAACCGGTGGATGGCGGGCGGTCTCGTCGGGTTGGTTTGTTGGGGTGCTCTGGCTGTTTGGACAAGCCCTGCCCAAGCCGTGCAGCGGGGCGTCTACACATACTCCAGGGGGAGCGCCGGCGGCGCCGGGACGCCCGGAGTCATCGTGACGCGGCGGCAGATCAACGTTCCTGTCCGGAACGTTCCGGGCTCCGGTGATCTGGCGCCGGCACCGTCCGCACCGTCGCCGGCGCCGGGTGACCGGCAGCGGCAGGTCTACTACTACCGCCGCGGTGTTCCGGTTTCCGTGCCGCAGCCCGCGCCGGTGCCCGCGCCCGCGCCGCAGCCCGCGCCGGTGCCCGTACCGGCACCGGCCCCCGCGCCCACACCCGCGCCCGCGCCTCAGCCTGCCCCCGCGCCCGCGCAGGGGTTGACGGCCGACGAGCAGCGCGTGATAGACCTGGTCAACCGGGCCAGGGCGGCCAACGGCCTGTCACCCTTGGCGGTGGACATGCGGCTGGTGCAGTCGGCGCGCATGAAGAGCCAGGACATGATCGACAAGGGTTATTTCGACCACAACTCGCCCACCTATGGCGCGCCATGGAACCTGATGGAACGGGTGGGCGTGAGGTTCACCGCCGCGGGCGAGAACCTGGCCGGCGCCTCCTCGGTGGACATGGCCTTCAACCTGTGGATGAACAGCGCCGGCCACCGGGCCAACATCCTGAACCCGTCCTGGACCCACATCGGGGTCGGCATCGTGGACGGCGGGCCATACGGAAAGATGTTCACCCAGCACTTCGCCCGGGAATGAGACGAACCGGCGGGCGGCAGCAACCGGAGGAGAGGGGGAAACCCCTCTCCTTTTTGCCACCCCACCAAGAGCCTGTCACATAAAAGACCGCAGGGGTTGCGATGACGCCGGGGGCCGCCCGAATCGCTCCGCGATGGTGATAACGCTCCCGGCGCATCGGTGCATCCCTTGTCGGGCGCCCCCCGCCCCGGTGCTCGCGGTTAATTCCCGTTCCTCTGGAAACGCTAAAGGCGGGCATGTACCGAGGCCGCCCCGCGCGGCGCGGACCGTGGGGCGGGGGGAGGGACGCCGTTGCGCCGTTATTGCAGCCTGGTGCGCCACCGGGGGAACGAGTGGCTCTACGCCGCCGTGGAGATGTCCATCATGGCCATGCTCCACGGACTGCCCCTGCACGTCCATGCCGAGGGCCTGCGGGGGACGGGGAAGACCACCGTGATGCGGGCGGCGCGGGACATCCTGCCGCCGATCGAGCGTGTCCGCGGCTGCCCGTACAACTGCCGCCCGGAACGCCCTCACTGCCCACAGCACAAGGGGATGGGCCGTGCCGAGCTGGAGCGCATCGGTCGCGAGCAGGTGCCCATGCCCTTCATGGAGATCTCGGCCTCGGCCAAGATGGGCACCGTCATCGGCAGCATCGACCTGGGGCGCGCCTTGGACCGGGAGAACCCCGGCGCCGCGCTGCTGCCGGGGACAGTGGCTCGCGCCCACCGCGGCATTCTCTTCGTCGACGAGATCAACCGCCTGGCCGATGTTTCGCCGGATCTGGCCGACGCCCTCCTGGACGTGATGGGCACCAAGCCGGGCCGCCTGCAAATCGAGGAGACGGGACTGCCCAAGGTCGAGATGGAGGTGGCGGTGGCCGTCTGGGCGGCCTCCAACCCGGACGAGGAGCCGGGACCCCTCTCCGACGTCCGGCGCCAACTGGCGGACCGGTTCGACCTGACGGTGCCCATGGCACGGCCTTCCCGGGCCGAGGAGGTGCGTGCCATCCTGGCGCGCGATCCTTTTGCGGCGGATGCGGAGTCGGCTCCCTCGAACCGGGCGGACGGAGCGGCGGAACGCTTCCGGGCGGCGACCCGGCGGCGCCTGCCGGTGGTGCCGGGGGAAATCCTCGACCTGCTCGCGGAGGCGTACGTCCGCTTCAGCCTTGAGAGCCTGCGAGCGGTGGAGGCCTGGCAGGCGGCCGCCCGGCTCCACGCGCTGATGGCCGGGCGCCCGGCCGTGGACCGGGCCGACCTCCTGTCGACGGCGCCCCTGGCCCTGACCCACCGGGTGGAATTGGCCGTGCTCGGTGAACTGATCGGTTTCCTGCAGGAGGAGGCGGGGCGCCCCGCGGCCGTCCATTCCGTCCGTACGGCCGGCGGCGAAAAGGCGCTTGCACCCGGAACCGGCTCCGTCCCCGCTGGCGTGGCGGCCGCGTACGGGCGCACCACTGCCTCCTTTCCGTCCTCTGCGGCGCAGCCGGCCTCCCAACCGATCCGGGGAACGTCCGGAAGCCCGGAGGCTGGTACGCGCTCCCCCTCCTGGTGGGACCGCCTGCGCCTCAAGGCCCCGGCCGGCGTCCAGGCCCCGACCGGCATCCAGGCCCCGGCCGGCGTCCAGGCCGCCGCCGGCGCCCGTCTCCGGGAGGCCGCCGGACCTCCGGCCCCGGCCGATCCCGCCCAATGCCGCGAGTTCGCCCCGCCGAACCCCGCCCGGCCCATCGGCCTGCTGAGAGAGGACGAACTCGTCCGCACCCCGCGGGGGCTGCCCGATGGTCATGACGGCCTTCGGGCTTAGGCTCCGGAGCCGGTTCCCGGGGTTGGCCC
>DYIH01000026.1:0-2492 GCA_020723785.1 Thermaerobacter marianensis | reverse complement strand
CGATGAATCCGCCCGCCAGGCCGCCCTGGCCGGCGTCAGCCTTGAGTCCGGGTTGCCGGTGCGGCTGGGGGAGTCGGCGGTAGCCAGCACCATGGTCCACGTCCTCGCGCCGCGCGACCCGGGCGACGTCCACGTCCTGGTGGACCGGGACGCCGGCCGCGTCTTCTACGGGCGCTCGGACCGAGGGCGGGTCGTTCACCTGGATGTGTTCCACGAGGTCGCCGACCTCGATCACCGCCGCGTGGCGGAAGCCCTCCGCGAAGCCCTGGCAGCGTATGCCTCCGATTTCCCGGACGGCGCCTCCGAAGGCGGGGACGCGCGTGGGGCGGCGAGTGCCGATTCCCTGGCCGGTGGCCTTGGCGGACCGGCCGCATCGGGCGCGCCGGGGACGGATGCGGTCGGAGCGGTGACTTCCGCTGCGGTGGCCCGCTGGGCCGATTGGATCGACCTGCAGACAGCGACCGGCGGTGGCCGGCTGAGCGGGGAGCTGGCTGGCGGGCGCAAGGCCTCCCTGCGCCGGGCACACCGCAACCATGCGCATATCACCCTCATGCTTCCCCGGGGAGGATATGCCCTGCTCTTCTACCTGGTGGCGGCGGCCGAGGCGGCCATCGCCGCCCAGGGGCTGGAGATCCGCCGGGTGGAAACCGTGGTCCTGCGGCAAGAGGGCGGTCCGGCCCATCCCGGTGAACGCGGACTGGAGGCCTACCGGGACCGGAGCGATTCGTTGCTGAACGGGGCTGCCGGAGCGCCCGAATGGCAGCGCCGGTTCAGCCGGGCCGTTGAACTGGCCGAGAGGATGGAAGGGGCCGCCGCCGCCCGCGAACTGTTGGAACGCCTCGCCGAAGGTGTGCCGGTGCCGGTGTCCCCATCCGTGGCCGGCAGCCCGCCGCCGGCGGGGGATGCCGATCCGTCCGGACAGCGGGCCGTCCTGGTCTGGCTGCGGCGTGAGGGCCTGCTCGACGGCGGTCCGGGGCGGCCCCGGTTGAATGACGCCGGCAGGCGGCTGCGCGATTTCCTCACGCAACACGCGCTGGAGGTGGACCAGGCCCTCAAACGGCTGGCACGCACCCGCCTGAGCGGCCCGGGGCGGCGGCCGGCCGCCGTGCGGAAGGGAGGGGCGGAGGCCCGCAACGGCCGGGGCCGTCGCCTGGCGATCTGGCGGCCCGGTGAACCGTTGGCCGAGCCCGCCCTGCCGGAGACGCTCACCGCCGCGGCGGCCCGCTGCCTGGCCGCGGCGGCCGCCCCTGCGCCGAGAGCCTCCTTCGCGTTACCCCCCGCCCCGGGGCCGCGGCCGGTCCCCGCGCCTGCGTTCGTGCCGCAGGCCGCTCCGGCGTTGCGGCCAGGCCCGTGTCCGTTGCTGCAGGTGGAACCCCTCGACCTGCGCCGCTGGGAACGGAGCCGCAACCGCGCCCTCGACCTCTGCCTGCTGATCGATGCCAGTGCCAGCATGGCCGGCCCGCGTATCGCCGCCGCCAAGGAACTGGCCCGCCACCTGGTCCTGCAGACCCGCGACCGGGTGGCCGTGGTCACGTTCCAGGAGCGCCAGGTGGACGTGGCGGTACCTTTCACCCGCAACTACACGCTGGTGCAGGACGGGCTGCGGCGGATCCGTCCGGCCGGGCTGACCCCGCTGGCCCTGGGCCTGCGGGAGGCGGCCCGGACGGTGCAGGGCCGCGGCGGGCGCAGGTCCCTCGTGGTGCTGATCACCGACGGCATCCCAACCGTATCGATCGCCTCCGTGGACCCGCTGGCCGACGCCCTGGCCGAGGCCGCCCGGCTGGCCGACCGGCGGGTGCGCCTGGCCTGCATCGGGCTGTTGCCCAATGCGTCGTTCCTGCGGCGGCTGGCGGCCGCGGCCGGGGGCTCGCTCCACGTCGTCGACGACCTGGAACGCGACACCCTCCTGACCATCGCCCACGCCGAGCGCCAGGCCCTGGTCGGCCGCCGGGCGCGCTGACGGCGCCGGCCCGGCAGTCGGCATCCTACCGCCCGGCCACCGCCGGCTTCTTGGCGGCCACGGCGGCGCCGTTGCCCGCACCGTGGCCGGCCACGATCATGTCGTCCACCGACGCCCCCGAGGGAATCATGGGGAAGACGTTGGCCTCGCGTTCGACGATCGCCTCCAGGAGCACCGGACCGGGGTGGGCCTTCGCCTGCTCCAGGGCCTCGGCCAGTTCGGCCGGCGTGGAGGCCCGCAGCCCCTTGGCGCCGAACGCTTCGGCCAGTTTGACGAAATCTGGCGCGCCCTGCAGGCCGGTCAATTCCACATGGGAGTACCGCCGCTGATAGAAGAGCTGCTGCCACTGGCGCACCATGCCCAGGTAGCCGTTGTTCAGGACGACGATACGGATCGGGATGTTGTAGGCCGCGGCCGTGGCCAGTTCCTGGCAGGTCATGGTCAGGCTGCCGTCGCCGCTGACCAGCCAGACCTCCTGGTCGGGGCAGCCCACCTGGGCGCCGATGGCGGCCGGCAGGCCGAAACCCATGGT
>DYIH01000327.1 GCA_020723785.1 Thermaerobacter marianensis | reverse complement strand
GTACTTGGCCTCGGGATGGTCGGACATCGCCTCCAGCACGGCGTCCTCGCAGATGGACACGCCGGCGGAGACGCCGCCCAGCCGCAGGAGCAGGGCGCTGTCCCCGGCCAGGAAGTAGCGCTCCTCGTCGAAGACGCCGTAGTTGGGGAGGTAGACCTTGTGGTAGGTGGCGACCCACTCGCCGTCGTGGAGGACGGCAGCGGCGTTGTAAGGTTCCTCCCGCCAGTCGACGAAGCCGACGACGGCGGTGAGCCCCCGGCTGGCGGCGGCCAGCTCTCGGACGGCGGCCAGGTTGCTCTCGATGAATCGCGGGTTGAGCAGGAGGTCCTCGGGCGGGTAGCCGGTCACTGCCAGCTCGGGGAAAGCGACCACGGCGGCCCCGCCGTCCCGCGCCGCCGCCATCCGTTCGGCGATGCGGGCGGCGTTGCCGCCGATGTCACCCACCGTCGGGTTGATCTGTCCGAGGGCGATCCGCAAACGTGTCATGGCACCGGTTAATTACGACGGACGGCTCCGTTTCACCTGCCCCCGGCCGTTCCGTTCTTTTGCCGGCAGGGAGATGCCCTTACAGGTTCATCCTCCGCACCGTCGGGTAGAACTGGTTCTCCTCGACCTCGATGCGCTTGCCCAGCGCCTGCAGCAGGCGCTCCCAGTCCCGGCCGAGCGCCGCCTTGTCCGCGCAGGCCCCCGATTGGCAATACTTCTGGAAGAACTGCCCCGCCTGGTCGGTGACAGGCTTCATCGTGAAGCGGTACATGCGGGCCAGGTTCTGGGCCTGGGCGTCACCCTTCTCGAGGGCCGCCAGCAGCTCGGTCTCCTCCCGCTGCACGTGGGCCAGCACGGCGTCCCTGATCTGGGTGACGGTGCGGGCGGCCTCCTCCGCTCCCAGCGACGGCAGCCGCTCGGTGAACGACTTGGCCGCCGCCACGATCCTCTTGTGCTCCTCCACCAGCTGATCGACGAGCGCCATTACCCATTCCTCCTCCGTTTTACACGGTCAACCGCGAGATCTCCTCCGCCACCCGTCCGAGGTCGCCGGTGAGCCGGTTGCCGGCATCGTCCACCCGGCCCGCCACCTGCTCCATCTGCCGCACGGCGCCTTCCAGGTTGCGGAGGGCCTCCTCCATCTCTCGATGCCTGGCCTCCATCTCCCCCGCCCCCGCCGCGTTCTCCTCCGCCACCGCCGCCACGTCGTCCACCGCCCGGACCACCTCGCCGGCGCTGGCCGCCACTTCCTCCGCCGCCGCC
>DYIH01000025.1:12174-14100 GCA_020723785.1 Thermaerobacter marianensis | reverse complement strand
CAGGGTAATCACCCCGGTTTTGCTGTCTCTGTTGATGCTTGGCGTGGCCGCTGCCAGCGCCGGGGCGGAACCATTGGTTCCTCAGGTGCAGATCGGGGTGAAAGGCGCGCAAGACCCTCAGGAGGTCGCCGCCAGCCTGCAGATACTGGGCCTCTTGACCGTGCTCAGCCTGGCCCCGGCGATCCTCATGATGATGACCTCCTTCACCCGGATCGTGGTCGTGCTCTCCTTCATGCGCAACGCCCTCGCCACCGGCCAGATGCCGCCGAACCAGGTGCTGATCGGCCTGGCCCTGTTCCTTACCTTTTTCATCATGGCACCGGTATACAACCAGGTCTACAAGGACGCCTGGTTGCCCTATCAGCAGGGTCGGATTGACCAGGCCCAGGCCCTGGATCGGGCCGGCCGCCCTCTGCGGGAATTCATGCTGAAGCAGACGCGGGAGAAGGATCTGGCCCTGTTCGTTCAACTGAGCGGCAACCCCCAACCGCGTGCCCCGGAGGACCTGCCCATGAGCACCGTGGTGCCGGCGTTCATCATCAGCGAGTTGAAGACGGCCTTCCAAATCGGGTTCGTCTTGTTCGTTCCTTTT
The DNA here is from genome assembly GCA_020723785.1 of Thermaerobacter marianensis. Lineage (GTDB taxonomy): Bacteria > Bacillota > Sulfobacillia > DYIH01 > DYIH01 > DYIH01. Next base: position 13,508 of record DYIH01000025.1, on the reverse strand, counting down.
ATGATCATCGACATGGTGGTGGCCAGCACCCTCATGTCCATGGGTATGTTGATGCTGCCGCCGATGATGATCTCGCTGCCCTTCAAGCTTCTGCTGTTCGTCATGGTGGACGGCTGGAACCTGCTGGTCCGGTCCCTGGTGGTCAGCTTCCACTGACAGGCGGCTCCGCCGCTCCACAGGTGAAGGGAGGACGATGAGATGACTCAGGAACTCGTGGCCGGGCTGGGACGGGAGGCCCTCTGGATAACCCTGCTGGTCAGCGCCCCCATCCTCGTTCTGGGGCTGGTCACCGGGCTGCTGGTCGGGATCTTTCAGGCGACCACCCAGATCAACGAACAGACCCTGGCCTTTGTGCCCAAGATCATTGTCGTTATCGTCGGGGCGCTGGTCTTCGGCCCATGGATGATGGGGACGATGCTCGACTTCACCCGCCGGCTGCTGACGGACCTGCCGGCGATGATCAGGTAGGGGATGAGCCGGGAGGAGGGAGACGGTGGTGGACCTGCTGGGACAGGCGATGAATCAGTTCGCCCTCTACTGGCTGGTGATGGCGCGGATCTCGGGGATCTTCTTCGTGATGCCCGTCTTCGGCCATCGCTCCGTGCCGGTCCCGGTGCGCGTCGGCCTGTCCCTCCTGGTTTCCCTGGCCGTCCTGCCGCTGTTGAAGGCCCCGCCGGGCGGCATCCCCGGCGATATGCTGCCCTATGCCGCCATGATCGCCCGGGAGATCGCCTTCGGCCTGGCCATAGGCTTCGTGGTGATGCTGGTCTTCGCCGTCGTAGAGATGGCCGGCCAGGTGCTGGACGTGGAGATGGGCTTCAGCATGGTGAACGTTATCGACCCTGTTTTCGGGCAACCCCTGCCGGTGATCGGCAACTTCCTGCACCTCCTGGCCCTCCTCCTTTTCCTCCTGGTGGACGGCCACCACGTGGTGCTGGCGGGCCTCGTCGAGAGCTTCCGGCAGGTGCCGCCGGGGCTGGGCGGGCTGAACGACGCCGGTTTGCGCGTCGGCCTGGAGGAGGCGGCGTGGGCGTTCTATACGGCGGTCAAGATCGCCGCCCCGGTGCTGGGGGTGCTCTTCCTCACGTCGGTGGCGCTGGGGCTGGTCACCCGCGCGGCGCCCCAGCTGAACATCTTCGTCGTCGGCGTGCCGGCCAAGCTGGCGGTGGGGCTTATCAGCCTGGCCGCGGCCATGCCGGTGATCGTGCTGGCCATGCGCGCGCTGTTCCCGCAGGCCTATCGCGAGATGGCCCTCCTGTTCCGGGCGGTGGCGGCGCCGTAGCGGCGCCCGGTGGGGAAGCGGAAGATTTTTCGTGAGTCGGGGCGGGGAGGTG
>DYIH01000025.1:0-12154 GCA_020723785.1 Thermaerobacter marianensis | reverse complement strand
CGGGTCATCGACCTGCAGTTCTTCGCCGAGGAGCGGCGTGAAGCCCCTACGGCCAGGCGGCGCCAGCAGGCGCGCCAGAAGGGGCAGGTGTTCAGGAGCGTCGAGATCAACGCGGCGGCGGCCTTCCTCCTGGTCTTCGGCGCCATGCACTTCTACGGCCCGGCCATCGTCCGGGCGCTGATGGACTGGACGCGCCGGTTCTGGCTGGAGCCCGTACGGGACTGGTCGGCGGACGACGTCCGGACGATGGCCCTGGGGGCCGCCGGGGTGTGGCTGCAGGTTACCGGCCCGCTGCTCCTCCTCGCCCTGGTGGTGGGGGTCGGCCTGAGCCTGATGCAGACCGGCTTCGTGGTCACCGGCCAGGGGCTGGCGCCCCAGTTCAGCCACCTGAACCCGGCGCGGGGTTTGCAGCGGATCTTCTCCCTGCGGTCGCTGGCGGAACTGGTCAAGGCTCTGTTCAAGGTGAGCGTGGTTTCGGTGGTGGCGTACACGACGGTGCGCGACGCGCTGGGCCGCTTCCCGGCCCTGGTGGAACTGGCTCCCGCGGCAAGCGCGTCCATGGTGGCCGGCTGGGTGGACCGGTTGGCCCTGCGGGTCGGCGTGGCTTGGCTTGCCCTGGCGGCCGCCGACTACTTCTATCAGCGCTGGGAATACGAGCGCAGCCTGCGGATGTCGCGCCAGGAGATCAAGGAGGAGATCAAGGAAACCGAGGGCGACCCCGCGGTGCGGGCGGCGCGGCGGCGGCGCCAGCGGGAACTGGCCCGCCAGCGCATGCTCCAGGACGTGGCCAAGGCCCAGGTGGTCGTCACCAACCCGGAACACTTCGCCGTCGCCCTGGCCTACAACCCCGAGGAGCACCACGCGCCGGTGGTCCTGGCCAAGGGCCGGGGCTACCTGGCCCAGCGCATCAAGGAACTGGCCAGGGAGCACGGTGTCACGATCGTCGAGGAGCCGCCCCTGGCCCGCTCTCTGTACAAACTGGCCGTCGTGGGGGAGGCCATTCCGGAGGAACTTTACCAGGCGGTGGCCCAGGTATTGGCGTTCGTCTGGCGAATCAAGGGGTATGCGGGTGCTCGCTGACTCGTTGCGCGCTCCCACCGCCTCGGCTGCTACACCCTGCGGGATGTGATAGCCGAGGCTAAACGGATCGCTCCTCAGGCCGGCGAGCACGGGTCGATAAACGCGGCGCTTCGGATTCACCGCGGCGCCCGAAACCCCGGGAAGGGGGAGAGGGATGCAGACGAATCACACGGTCATGGGGGCACTGCTTAAAAACAGCGACCTGATGCTGGCCGTGGGGGTCATCGCCATGCTGGCGATGATGGTCATCCCCCTGCCCGCCTTCATCCTGAGCCTGCTCCTGGCCCTCAACCTGACCCTGGCGCTGGTCATCCTGATGGTCGGCATCTACACCAGGGAGCCGCTGCAGTTCTCGGTCTTCCCGTCGCTGCTCCTGCTGACCACCCTGTTCCGGCTGTCCCTGAATGTCTCATCCACGCGGCTCATCCTGCTGCACGGTTACGCCGGGGAGGTCATCCAGAAGTTCGGCGAGTTCGTCGTCGGGGGCAACCCGGTCGTCGGCTTCATCGTCTTCCTCATCCTCGTCGTCATCCAGTTCGTCGTCATCACCCGCGGCGCCGAACGCGTGTCGGAGGTGGCCGCCCGCTTCACCCTCGATGCCATGCCCGGCAAGCAGATGAGCATCGACGCCGACCTCAACGCCGGCCTGATCAACGACCAGGAGGCGCGCCGCCGCCGCCGGGAGATCGAGCGTGAGGCCGATTTCTACGGGGCCATGGACGGCGCCAGCAAGTTCGTGAGGGGCGACGCCATCGCCTCGCTGGTCATCGTCGCCATCAACATCATCGGCGGCTTCGTCATCGGCATGGCCCAGCAGGGCCTGCCCTGGAACGAGGCTCTCCACCGCTACACCCTCCTCACCGTCGGCGACGGCCTGGTGACCGCCATCCCGGCCCTGCTGATCTCCACGGCCACCGGCATCATCGTCACCCGTGCCGCCTCCGAGGACAACCTGGCCGGCGACGTGGCCGGCCAGGTCCTTACCCAACCCCGCGGCATCGCCATCGCCGCCGGCGCCCTCGCCGTCCTGGGCATCATGCCGGGGCTGCCGAAACTGCCCTTCCTGATCCTGGCCGCCCTGTTCGGCGGGCTGGCCTACGCCGTGCGCGGCGCCGGCAGGACCGTCCCCTCCGAGGCGGCCGCCGAGGCCGAGCCGGAGAAGGAGAAGGCCGGCACCCCGGAGAGCGTCACCCAGTTGCTGGCCGTCGACCCGCTGGAGATCGAGCTCGGCTATGGGCTCCTGTCACTGGCCGACCCGTCCCGGGGCGGCGACCTGATGGACCGGGTGGGCCTGATCCGCCGTCAGGTGGCCCTCGAGATCGGCTTCGTCCTGCCCCTGGTGCGGGTGAGGGATAACATGCAACTGCCGCCGAACGCCTACGTCGTCAAACTCCGCGGCGTCGACCTGGCGCGGGGCGAGATCTATCCGGAACGCCTGCTGGCCCTCGACCCGGGCACGGCGCGGGGCGAGGTGGCGGGGATCGATACCCGCGATCCGGCCTTCGGGTTGCCCGCCCGCTGGATCGCGGGCGGCGAACGGGAGCGGGCCGAGACCCTGGGCTACACCGTCGTCGACCCGCCCGCGGTGCTGGCGACTCACCTGACTCACCTAGTCAAGACTCACGCCTATCAGTTGCTGGGCCGACAGGAGGTCAAGGCGCTGCTGGATGCGGTGCGGGAAGGGACGCCGGTGGTCGTGGACGAACTGGTGCCCAACCTGATGACCACCGGCGAGGTGCAGAAGGTACTGCAGAACCTGCTGCGGGAAGGGGTGGCCATCCGAGACATGGTCACCATCCTGGAAACCCTGGCGGACTGGGCCCCGGTGACCAAGGACCCGGACCGGCTCACCGAGGCGGTCCGCCAGGCCCTGGCCCGCCAGATCACCCGTGACCTGCCGGTGCGGGACGGGCGCCTGACGGCCATCGCTCTAAGTCCCGCCCTGGAAGAGCAACTCCTCCGCGCCGCCGAGAGCGGCGAACGGGGCGGCCAGGTGATCGACCCCGACGTCCTGCACCGGGCGGTCCAGTCGCTGGACACCGAGGCCAGGCGCGTCCTGGCCCAGGGCCACGAACCGGTGGTCGTCTGCAGCCCCTTGGCGCGGCTCTACTTCCGCCGCCTTACGGAACGGTCCCTGCCCAACCTGAAGGTTGTTTCCTATAACGAAATAGCCGGGGAGGTCCGGATCGAAGTGACGGGGACGGTGACGGTCTGATGCGGGTGAAGAAGTTTTACGGCTCCACCCTCGCGGAGGCGGTGGAACGGGTCAAGCAGGAGATGGGGCCGGAGGCCATCATCCTGCAGACCCGGCGCGTGCGGCCGCCCGGCCTCCTCGCTTGGGTGCGCCGCCGGTCGATGGTCGAGGTGACTGCGGCCGTCGCCGGCGAACCGGCCGCCGCGGCGCCGGCCGATGCTGTCGCCGCCCGCCCGCCCGCCCCTGCGGGCGTCGGTGGATCTCCGAGGGGCGATCGGCCGGAGCCTCCCGGGGCCGATCCCTTCGCCGCCTTGGCGAAAACGGCTTTGTCCGAGGCGCCGCACACATCCCACCGGGCCTCCGACGGGGAGAGGAGCACGCAAGTCCCGCAGATCGCGGCGGACGTCCAGCAGGTCAAGGAGATGGTCGCCGCCATCTGGCGCCAGGTGCAGGCCACCCGCGAGGTGCTGGAGGATCCCGTCCCACCCCTCTATCCCGAGGACCTGGACCCGATCTACCGGGCGCTCGTCCAGAGTGAGGTGGAACCCTCCCTGGCCCGCTGCGTAACCGACGCCCTCCTGGAGAACGGTGAGGGCAAAGGCGAGGGGTTGCTCCGCCAGGAGGCCCTGGGCATGCTCGAACGCCTCCTGGGTCCCGGACGGCCCATCGAACTCAACGGCCGTTGCCGGGTGGTGGCGCTGGTCGGGCCCACGGGCGCCGGCAAGACGACGACCCTGGCCAAACTGGCCGCCCACTATGCCCTGGGCATGCGGAAGAAGGTGGCCCTGATTACACTGGACACCTTCCGCGTCGGGGCGATCGAACAACTCCGCGCCTACGCCGAGATCGCCGGCCTGCCGAACTACGTGGCGGGCAACCCGGAGGAGATGGTGGCCATCCTCGACAGGTTGCGGGACCGCGACCTGGTGTTGGTCGACACGGCCGGCCGCAACGCCCGGGACGAGATGCGCATGTCGGAGTTGAATGCCTTCTGGACGGCGCGCCGGCCGGACGAGGTCCACCTGGTCCTGAGCGTGACCACCCGGTATTCAGACGCCCTGGAGGTCATCGAGCGCCACCGGAACACGGGTTTCGACCGGCTCCTGTTCACCAAGCTCGACGAGACGGTCCGCCACGGCCTGCTCCTGAACCTGTCCGTGGTGGCCCAGCGCCCCATTTCTTACGTCACCACCGGGCAGAACGTTCCGGAGGACATCGCCGCGGCCAGGGCCGGCGACCTGGCGAAATTGATCCTGTGAGGGGGCGCGGACAGTGATGGCGGAACAGTTGACGGGGTTGCGGCGGCTGGCGGAGGAACTGCGGGGCGAGATCTCCACCGCCATGCGCGCCCGCACGGCGGATCAGGGCGTGAGGGTCGTGGCCGTGACCAGCGGCAAGGGCGGGGTGGGCAAGACCAACTTCAGCGTCAACCTGGCCCTGGCCCTCGTGGACATGGGACAGCGGGTGCTCCTGGTGGACGCCGACTTGGGGCTGGCCAACGTGGACCTGGTGCTGGGGACCGACTCGCCCCATCACCTGGGTCACGTGCTGCACGGCCGCTGCCGGCTGGCGGAAGCCGTCCACGAGGGGCCCAGGGGGCTGCGCATCCTCTCCGGAGGGACCGCCCTCGAGGAGCTGACGTCCCTCCCGGCGGAGCAGATCGTCGATTTCCTCTCCCAGGTCCCCGAGGTGGCCGGGCGGGGGGAGATCGTCATCCTCGACACCGGGGCGGGGCTGTCCGGCCAGGTGCGGGCCTTCCTGGCGGCGGCGCCGGAGGTGATCGTCCTCACCACTCCGGAGCCTACCGCCATGGCGGATGCTTATGCTACCATTAAAGTATTGGTGAGGGAGAATGCCGCGGCCCACATCTACCTGGTGATCAACCAGGCCCAGGGCCGGGAGGAAGCCCGGGAAGCCGCCGGCACCCTGGCGCGGGTTTCCCTCCGCTACCTGGGGCGGGTGCTGCACGAACTCGACTTCATCCCCCGGGATCCGTCGGTGCCCCGGGCGGTCCGTGAGCGCCAGCCCTTCATCGTGGCGGCTCCGGCCGCCCCGGCCAGCCAGGCCGTCCGCCGCGTGGCCGCTTCCCTCCTGGGGCGCCCGCCGGAGCCGGCGGCGGGGCTTGGGGGGTTCTTCGCCCGATTCATGCGCGGGCTCAGGGGAGGTTGATACGTTGCGCCCGGGGAAGGAGACCCTGCCGGTTGTCGGCCAGCGCGCGGACATCGAGGTGCCCGATGGGGATGGGCTGTCCACCGTCTACTCCACCTGGGTGCAGGACGTCCAGCCGCCACGGGTGACGGTGGCGGCGCCGACTGTGGAGACCCACCCCGTCCGCATTCCCGTCGACACGCCGGTGACCCTTCGTTACCGCGACGACCGGGGGATGTTCACCCTGCGGGGGCCGGTGGTGGCTCTCCAGGCCGAGCCGCCGTTGGCGACCATCGAGGCCCGGGAGGTATCCCGCAGCCAGAATAGAAAGTATTTCAGATGGGAGGCGCGATTCCCCGTCCGGCTGGTCAGGCGGGCGGAGGCGCCGGCGTTCACAGGCTTCGACAGCCTGCCCCCCAATGCCTGGCGGTGGGGGGAGACCCGGGATATCAGCGCCGGCGGACTCTTGCTGGAGCTGACCTCCCCCCTTGACCGGGGGGACCTGGTGATGATCGAACTCGACCTTCCGGGGCAGAAGGTGGAGGCGGAAGGGCAGGTCGTCCGGGTCACGCAGGAGCAGCTGAAGCCCGACGGACCCGTTTACACCCTGGCCGGGATCGAGTTCACGCGCATCTGCCAGACGGACCAGGACCGCATCGTGGGCTTCATTTTCCGGGAACAGGCCCGGCTGCGCAAGGAAGGGCGGTTGTAGGATGGCTGAGGGACAGCGGGCACGTAAGGCGCAGGTGGAGAGGGTGGACACCGGACCCCTGTGGATCGCCTACAAGGAGCAGGGCGACCGGGCGGCCCGGGAAAAGCTGATCGTCCACTACGTGCACCTGGTCAAATACGTGGCCGGGCGTCTGGCCCTGGGGCTGCCCCCTCACGTGGACCCCGACGACCTGTACAGCTACGGCATCTTCGGCCTGATCAACGCCGTCGAGCGCTTCGACCACAACCGGGGCATCAAGTTCGAGACCTATGCCATCACACGCATCCGGGGATCGATCCTCGACGGCCTGCGGGCCATGGACTGGGTGCCGGCCTCCCTGCGCCAGCGGGCCAAGGAGGTCGAGGAGGTCTACTGGCGGCTGGAGAATCAGCTCGGCCGCGCGGCCACCGACGAGGAGGTCGCCGCCGATCTGGGTATCGGCATGGAGGAATTCCACCGCCTGGTCGGCGACCTGGGCCGCTCCCAGATACTTTCCCTGGACGAGCTGTGGCCGGTGAGCGACGGCGACGAGGGCGAGTTCACACTGAAGGACCTGGTCGGCGATGAAAAGGCGGAGGACCCCTTCGACTCCGCGGCGATGTCGGAGATGAAGCAGGTCCTGGCCGACGCCATCAACCGCCTGCCGGAAAAGGAGAAGCTGGTCGTCACCCTTTACTACTACGAGGGCCTGACCGCCAAGGAGATCAGCCAGGTCATGGAACTCTCGGTCTCCCGCATTTCCCAGCTTCATTCCAAGGCGCTCCTGCGGTTGCGCGGCCGCCTGTCCCGTTTCCGGCGGGCACTGACCTAACACGGCGCACTTCCCTCGCAAAGGGGGCGTTACGCGTGTCCATGCGGCCGATCGACTTGCAGACCGTCGTGCCCCGTGTCACCGAGGTGGCCCGGGTGGATCGCGTCGGCCAGCAGGATCAGGAAAAGGCCGCCGCCGAGGCGGCCCGCCAGAACCAGGAGGCTGCCCGCAAAGGGAACGAGGAGGTTCCCCAGACCCGGTCCGCCGAACAGCGCGAGGTGACGCTGCGCAAGGAAGGCGACAAGGACCGGCGGTCGTTGCGCCGCGGCCAGCGCCAGGGCGGCGGCCGGCAGGCGGGGACTGCCGGCGATGCGACAGGAGAGGCCGAGGACGGTGGGGGAGTGTCCAGCGACCTCCGGGCCGCCGGCCCCGGGCCGGACGAACCGGGGCAGAAGCTGGACATCCGGGTCTGAGTCCTCGTGTCGGAGACGAACGGCTGGTTCGTCAGAACAGGACTTGCTGGCCCCCACCTTGGCGCGACAGGCTTATTAACCACAGTTATATTTCAGGGCTGCAAGCCCTTGCCGCGCAAGGCTTGCGCGACTCACGCCACGACCCTATGCATGACGGTAATATGCACCACAGTAATAATGTTTTGGCACGGTCCCGGGACGCCTTGTCGCACAAGCCTTTCCGGACACGGATTGGGCGTCTGGTTAATAATTTCGAGCTGCAGGCCGAGCCTTGCCCGATGGTCGTCGGTGGGCCCTCGCCGTTTTCATCACTCGTAGCGTTGGAACCTTCCCCGATGGTTCCGTAGATCAGGTCCGCGAATCGGCCGGGCCCAAGACTGGGGATGGGTCAGATTATTGCGGCACTGTTTCCGGACCTGCGCTTGTTCCCGTTTCCCTGCTTATGCTATACTAACCGACGGTGCGTAGGCCCGCGGCGCCATGGGTCTGACGTGCCAATTCGCACGCTGCCTGACCGGTGCGCCGGTCCGCGAGATTCCCGCCGAACCGCGATTTGGTGGGGAGAAGCGCGGTCCGCGCCGGGACGAAGGGGCGGAGGATAAAAAACCGGTAAGGAGATGGATTGATTGGCAGTTGTCAGCATGAAGCAGCTCCTCGAGGCCGGTGTCCACTTCGGCCACCAGACCCGCCGTTGGAATCCCAAGATGAAGCCCTACATCTTCACCGAGCGCAACGGCATTTACATCATCGACCTGCAGAAGACCGTCCGCATGATCGAGGAAGCCTACAACTTCGTCCGCGACCTTTCGGCCCGGGGCGGGACGATGCTCTTCGTCGGCACCAAGAAGCAGGCCCAGGAGGCCATCGCCGAAGAGGCGGCCCGTTGCGGCATGTACCACGTCAACGAGCGCTGGCTGGGCGGGATGCTCACCAACTTCGTGACCATCAGGTCGCGGGTCGAGCGGCTCAAGGCCCTTGAGGAGATGGAGAGGAACGGGCACATGGAGCGCCTCCCCAAGAAGGAGGTCGCCATCCTGTTGCGCGAGAAGGAGAAGCTTCAAAAGTATCTCGGCGGCATCAAGAACATGGACCGGCTGCCCGACGCCATGTTTGTCGTCGACCCGCGCAAGGAGCACATTGCCGTCGCCGAGGCGCGGCGTCTCGGGGTCCCGATCGTCGGCATCGTCGACACCAACTGCGATCCGGATGAGGTCGACTACCAGATACCCGGCAACGATGATGCCATCCGGGCGGTGCGGCTGATCACGGGGAAGATCGCCGACGCCATCCTGGAGGGCAGACAGGGCGTGCAGGAGACAGCCTGAGGGGAAGGCGTGCCGCTCGAGAAGGCAGGTCAAAGGTCTGATGCAACGTGGCGGGCGGGCCCGTAGGCACGCGTCGTCAGGAAAGGGGACCAGCCGTGGCTGTGATTTCTCCGGCTCAGGTCAAGGAACTGCGGGAACGTACCGGCGCCGGCATGATGGACTGCAAGCGCGCCCTCGAAGAGACGGCCGGCGACATGGAGAAGGCGATCGAGTGGCTGCGCCAGAAAGGGCTGGCCGCCGCCGCCAAGAAGGCCGGCCGCGCCACCGCGGAGGGTATCGTCGACTCATACATCCACATGGGCGGACGCATCGGCGTCCTGGTGGAGGTCAACTGTGAGACCGACTTCGTGGCCCGCACCGACGAGTTCCGCGCGCTGGTCCACGACATAGCCATGCACGTGGCGGCCGCCAACCCGCGCTGGCTGCGGCGGGAAGACGTGCCGGCCGAGGTGGTGGCCAAGGAGCGGGAGATCCTGCGGGCGCGCACCCTCGAGGAGGGCAAGCCGGCCCAGGTGGTGGACAGGATCGTCGAGGGCCGGCTGGAGAAGTTCTACGCCGAAAACTGTCTGGAGGAGCAGCCCTTCGTCAAGAACCCGGACCAGACCGTCGGGCAACTGTTGAAGGAGGCCATCGCCAAGCTGGGCGAGAACATGGTCATCCGCCGGTTCGCCCGTTTCGAGATGGGCGAGGGCCTTAGCAGCCAGGAAGGTTGACGGCGGTGATGGAGGGAGGCCGCCGGCAGCCCAAGTACAAGCGGGTGGTGCTGAAGCTCAGCGGGGAGGCGCTGGCCGGCAACCGGGGCTACGGCATCGACCCGGCGGTGGTGGAGAGCATCGCCCTGCAGTTGCGCGACGTCGTCGGCCTTGGTGTGCAGATGGCCGTCGTCGTCGGCGGCGGCAACATCTGGCGCGGGCTGGCCGGCAGTTCGCGGGGCATGGACCGGGCCACTGCCGATTACATGGGCATGCTGGCGACGGTGATCAACGCCCTGGCTTTGCAGGACGCCCTGGAGAAGCACGGGGTCAACACGCGGGTGCAGACGGCCATCGAGATGCGCTCGGTCGCCGAGCCGTACATCCGCCGCCGGGCCATCCGCCACCTGGAGAAGGGCCGGGTGGTCATCTTCGCCGCCGGTACGGGCAACCCGTTCTTCTCCACCGACACGGCGGCGGCCCTGCGGGCGGCCGAGGTGGAGGCGGACGCGATGCTCAAGGCAACCAAGGAGGAAGGGGTCTACGACGCCGACCCCCGCATCAACCCCGACGCCCGGCTCTTCGAACAGATCGACTACCTCGACGTGCTGCAGCGGGGCCTGCAGGTCATGGACTCCACCGCGACCTCCCTGTGCATGGATAACAACATCCCGATCGTCGTCTTCGACCTGAACGTGCCGGGCAACATCATGCGGGTGATCCTGGGCGAGAACATCGGTACACGGGTGGGAGGGTAGTCTCCGATGGTGGAGGAGGTCTTGAAAGACGCCGAGGGGCGCATGCAGAAGAGCGTGGAGATGTTCCGCCGGGAGATGGCTTCCCTGCGGGCCGGCCGCGCCTCACCGAGCCTTTTGGACAAGATCGTGGTCGATTACTACGGCGCGCCCACGCCCATCAACCAGTTGGCCAGCATCAACGTGCCCGAACCCCGGCTCCTGCTTATCCAGCCCTGGGACAAGAGCGCCATCGGGGCCATCGAGAAGGCCATCGCCAAATCGGACCTCGGGCTGGCGCCGGCCAGCGACGGCAACGTCGTACGCCTGGCCTTGCCGCAGTTGACCGAGGAGCGCCGCGCCGAGTTGGTGAAGACGGCCCGTAAGAAGGCCGAGGAGGAGCGGGTGGCCATCCGCAACATCCGCCGTGAGGCCAACGATATGATCAAGGAACTGGAGAAGGCCGGGGACGTCACCGAGGACGAAGCCCGCCGCGCCCAGGAGAACGCCCAGAGGCTGACCGACAAGCACGTGGCGGAGATCGACGCCATCCTCCAAGCCAAAGAACGTGAAATCATGGAAGTGTAGTCGATGGAGATCCCGCCCAACGTGGTCGCCCTGCCCCTGCATGAGGCCCGCGAAATCCTCGCGCGGGCCGGTTGGGCCTGCCGCGAGGTGGTCGAGACACGGGCGCCGCGGCGCTCGGATGGGGGGCCGCCCGCCGGGAGCGCCGGGGTCGGGGGATCCTCACCCGGTGCGCGGAACCTCTTGGTCGTTCGCCAGCAGGTGGTCGACGCCGGTGTCGTACGCTTGACGGTGGCCGCACAGGGTGATCCCGATCGATCACCTCCGTGGTAGGTAAAGGGGATACGGCAGGGTGTTGAAGATTTGCAGGGTGATCCCGATCGATCACCCCCGGCGAAGGAGGCATCCGGCGTGAGGCGCCGCATCCTTTCGGCGGAACCCGCAACGGACGCCTTCGTGGGCATCGACCCGCGGCGCGTGCCCCGCCACATCGCCATCATCATGGACGGCAACGGCCGTTGGGCGCACCGCCGGGGATTGCCCCGCACGGCCGGACATCGTGCCGGCGTGGAGGCCCTCCGCCGGGTGGTGGAGGCGTGCGGCGACCTGGGGGTCGAGTACCTCACACTCTACACCTTTTCCACGGAGAATTGGCGCCGGCCGAGAGCGGAGGTTGCCGCCCTCATGGACCTGCTGGTCGAGTCCCTGCAGCGCTATCTGGACGACCTGCACCACAAGGGTGTGCGGGGGCGCGCCATCGGCGACCTGGCGGGACTGCCCGCGGCGCCGCGGGCGGCCATCGAGGAGGCTGTCGCCCGTACGGCCGGGAATAGCCGGATGACGGTAATCTTCGCCCTCAACTACGGCGGCCGGCGGGAGATCGTCGAGGCGGCCCGGGCCATCGCCCGCGAGGCAGCGGCCGGAACCCTGCGCCCCGATGACCTGGACGACTCCATCTTCGCCAGCTACCTCTACACCGACGGCATCCCCGACCCTGATCTCCTGATCCGGCCCAGCGGCGAGCAGCGCCTCTCGAACTTCCTCCTGTGGCAGACGGCCTACACGGAACTCTGGGTGACGCCGGTCCTGTGGCCCGACTTCGGCCGCGAGGATCTCTATCAGGCGGTGCGTGATTACCAGATGAGGGAGCGCCGGTTCGGCGGCGCGCCGGGGGAACACCGGTGCTAGCCTGGCGGGTGGCCAGCGCCGCCGCCGGCATCCCGCTGTTGCTGGGGGCCACCTACCTGGGGGGATGGCCCCTGGTGGTCCTCACCGGCGTGATCGCGCTCTTCGCCACCGAGGAGGCGGTGCGCCTCCTGGCCGGCCGGGCGGCGATGCCGCGGGGCTTCCTGCACGCCTGGGCTGGCGGTTTCGCCGTCATCGCCGGCCTGCAGCCCGATTGGGCCGTGAGCGCCGCCCTGCCCGTCGCCCTCCTGACGCTCTTCATCCGGCAAACGGCGCTGGCCCTGGCCTCCCGCGAACCCGACGGCCTGGAGCCGCTCCTCACCCAGGGCCTGGCC
>DYIH01000024.1:2158-14137 GCA_020723785.1 Thermaerobacter marianensis | reverse complement strand
TCGTACGGATGCGGCCGCAGCTTCACCGGATCGACCTCGCCGCTGCGCTTGAGGTCGATCCAGTTGTGGATGAAGTCCTCGCTGAAGACGCCGCCGGCCGTCAGCCATTCGTGGTCCTTCTCCAGGTTGTCGAGCACCTCGTCGAGCGACCCCGGCACGCTCTTGATCTTGGCCTTCTCATCGGCGGAAAGCTCGTAGATGTTGGCATCCACCGGGCCGAAGCCGTTCTTCCGCGGGTCGATCCTCTTCCTGATGCCGTCGATGCCGGCCATGAGCATGGCGGCGAAGGCCAGGTACGGGTTGCAGGTGGCGTCCGGCGTCCGGAACTCGATGCGGGACGCCTTGGGGCTGACGACGGCGATCGGGATGCGGACGGCCGCCGAGCGGTTCCCCTTGGAGAAGACCAGGTTCACGGGCGCCTCATAGCCCGGCACCAGCCGCTTGTAGGAGTTGGTGCTCGGGTTGGTCAGGGCCAGCAGGGCCGGCGCGTGATGCAGGATGCCGCCGATGTAGTAGAGGGCCGTCTCGCTCAGGTTGCCGTAGGCGCCCTTTTCATAGAAGAGGGGCTGGCCGTCCTTCCAGAGGCTTTGGTGGGTGTGCATGCCGCTGCCGTTGTCGCCGAAGAGCGGCTTGGGCATGAAGGTCGCCGTCTTGCCCTGCTTGGCGGCCACGTTGCGGACGATGTACTTGTAGAGCATGACCTTGTCGGCCATGGCCGTCAGCGTGTCGAACCGGAAGTTGATCTCCGCCTGGCCCGCAGTGGCCACCTCGTGGTGGTGGCGCTCCACGCGGATGCCGCACTCCTGCAGTACCTTGACCATGTCGGTGCGGATGTCCTGCTGGCTGTCGGTGGGCGGCACCGGGAAGTAGCCCTGCTTGTTGCGCACCTTGTAGCCCAGGTTGGGGGTGCTGTTGCGGCCGGTGTTCCAGACGCCCTCCTCGGAGTCGATGAAGTAGTAGCCGTGATGCTGATTCTGGTCGAAGCGGATGTCGTCGAAGATGAAGAACTCCAGCTCCGGCCCGAAGTAGGCCGTATCGGCGATGCCCGAGGCGCGCAGGTACTCCTCGGCCTTCTGGGCGATGAAGCGAGGGTCGCGGTCGTAACGCCGCATGGCCGGGTCGTAGACGTCACAGGTCAGGCTGAGGGTCGGCGAGGCCGTGAAGGGATCGACGAAGGCCGTGGCCGGGTCGGGCAGCATGACCATGTCGCTCTCCTGAATGGATCGGAACCCTTGCACGCTGGAGCCGTCGAAGGCGGCGCCGGTCTCGAACGTCTCCTCGCCGATCTCGCTGACCGGAACGGTGATGTGCTGCCAGCGGCCGGGTACGTCGACGATCTTGAGGTCGACCATCTCGATCTTCTTGTCGCGGATCTGCCGCAACACCTGCTCCACCGCGCTGCCCCTGCTCTTGCTCTGTTTCTCCCCCTGCTTCTCGGCCATCCTCACCGCCACTGCCTTGCCGCCGATCGCATGCCCCGCACACCGTCGTGCCGGGGCGACTCCGGCGGCGCCCCCCCTTTCTGAAGCATCTGGTTTTGTAAAATTGAGTTACATAAAAGCTACAAGACCAGTCTAATGCCTCGGGCATAACCAGTCAATGGGCATTTGTAAGCTTACCTGACAAATTTTTTCCCTTTCCCCGGGATGTGTTCTCAATTGAACAGGCGGAGTAGGTTATCCCCGATGATCCGGCCGACGGCGCGCAGGCCCCCGGCGACCGCCTGGAACCGCGCCGCCAGATCCTCCGGGGTGGAGCCGTCGAAGGCCGCCAGTTCCTCGCGGTAGTCACGGGCCCAGGCGCCCACCATGACCCCGTCGACCTCCCAGTGGAACTGGAACCCGTAGGCCCGCCGGCCGTAACGGAAGGCCTGGTGTCGGCATTCGCGGCCGGTGGCCAACAGCCGGGCGCCGTAGGGCAGGTCGAAAGTGTCGCCATGCCATTGAAACACGAGCACCCGCGGTTCAAGCCCCGCAAAAACGGGATCAGCGGCGCCATCCGCTGTCAATTCGACGTGATAGACGCCGATTTCCTTGACCGGGTTGCGCCGGACAACGGCCCCCCGGGCCTTGGCCATCAGCTGGGCCCCCAGACACAGGCCGACGACCGGCAGTTCGCCGGCCAGCGCCTCGTCCAGCAGGACGCCCACCTGGCGCAGATGGGGGTAGGCGTCCTCCTCGTATACGTTCATTGGGCCGCCCAACACGACGAGACCGCCAAACCCCCGCATGCCGTCGGGGAGCCGGTCGCCGGCCTCCGCACAGCGCAGGTCGACTGTGTGGCCGGCGCCCTCCAGCAACTCCCCCAGAAGTCCCGGCCCCTCGATCTCCACGTTCTGCACAACGAGAACCCGCATGGCCGCCCTCCCTCACTCCAGCACAATTGATGCTCGGAACCACCTCGATGATAAGGCCCGGCAGGATTGTCTGCAAGATGTCTGTTAAATAATATGACAAGTCGTTGACAAAGCGGGGAAGGGTCGATATGATTTGTTCCAGGGAGATGGCGTCTTGCCATCCCTCAAAATCGATGCCATTCAGGCAGAGGGCGGAGCGACGATGGGGTCGTTCCCCCGGGCAAGGGAGCCCACAGCGGGACGGTTGTCACGCGGTGGGCTCTTTTGTCTGGGCCCAGCCCGAGCCGGAGGCGGGTGGATTTCAAGGGGGTGAAGCGCGTCGGTCCGAAGCCCGAGGCGGGGCCTGCGGCGCAAGCACCGGATTAAAGTAAGGCTAATAAGGAGGTTCGGATCATGATCAAGCAGCGGTCCAGGAGGGTGGCCGCAGGGCTCGTCACCGCTCTGGCGGGGTCGTTGCTCTTCTCACTGCCGGCCCTGGCCGAGGAGGCCGCGCCGGTCGTCGATACCGGCGACACGGCCTGGATGCTGACATCCACCGCCCTGGTTCTCCTGATGACGGCGCCGGGGCTGGCCCTCTTCTACGGCGGCCTGGTGCGCCAAAACAACATCCTTTCCACGATGATGCACAGCTTCTTCACCCTCTGCCTCATCAGCGTCGTGTGGGTTCTCTGGGGTTACACCCTCGCCTTCGGCACAGACGCCGGCGGCGTCATCGGCGGATTGGATTTTCTCGGTTTCAAGGGCGTCGGTCAGGAACCCAACGCGCCGACCAGCACCATCCCCCACCTTGTGTTCGCCATGTATCAGGCGACCTTCGCCGTCATCACCGTGGGCCTGATCAGCGGCGCGTATGCGGAACGGATGAAGTTCTCGGCCTACATTCTCTTCTCCATCCTCTGGGCGACCCTGGTCTACTTCCCTCTGGCCCACTGGGTCTGGGGCGGCGGCTGGCTGATGCAGTTGGGCGCCCTGGACTTCGCCGGCGGCACGGTCGTGCACATCAGTTCCGGCGTTTCCGCCCTGGCGGCCGCCTTGGTGCTCGGCCGCCGCCTGCTCTACCCCCAACAGGTCTTCCCACCCCACAATCTGCCGTTCACCGTCATCGGCGCCTCGCTACTGTGGTTCGGCTGGTTCGGGTTCAACGCCGGCAGCGCCCTGGCCTCGGGCGGGCTGGCGGGACAGGCCTTCGCCACGACCAACACGGCCACGGCGGCGGCCGCTTTGGCCTGGACATTCGTCGAATGGTTCCACCGGCGCAAGCCGACCGCCCTCGGGGCGGCGTCGGGAGCCGTCGCGGGGCTGGTCGCCATCACGCTGGCCGCGGGCTTCGTCACCGTCCCGGCCTCCCTGGCCATCGGCGCCGGCGGCGGCATCCTGTGTTACCTGGGCGTGAACGTGCTCAAGGCTCGCCTGGGTTATGACGACGCCCTGGACGTCTTCGGCGTCCACGGCATCGGCGGCACCTGGGGCGCTCTCGCCACCGGGCTCTTCGCCACCAAGGCGGTCAACCCGGCCGGCGCCGACGGGCTCTTTTACGGCAACGCCGGCCAGTTGGTCAAGCAACTCGTGGGCGTCGGGGCCGGGTGGGGTCTGGCCATCGCCGGCACCCTCGTCTGCCTCGGCATCGTCAGGCTCGTCACCGGCCTCCGGGTCACGAAGGAGGAGGAGATGTCCGGATTGGACATCAGCCAGCACGGGGAGAGCGCCTACAACTTCCTGCCCCCGGCCGCCGTCGCCCACACGGCCGTCCATGCCGCGCCCTCCTTCACCATGGCTTCTGCGCCGGCCCACAGCGGCGCGGCGAAAGGGGCGGAACAGCGATGAAGATGCTGGTCATCATCACCCGGCCGGAGAAGTTCGGCGAGGTGGTCACGGCGTTGCAGCAGGTCGGCGTGCTCGGCCTGACGGTCACCGACGTGCGCGGACAGGGTTGCCAGAAGGGCGTCACCCAGATCTACCGGGGCACCGAGTTCCGCGTCGACTTCGTACCCAAGATCAAGATCGAGACGGTCGTCACCGACGACATGGCCGAGGCGGCCGTCGAGGCCGCCGTGGCGGCGGCCCGCACCGGGCGCGCCGGCGACGGCAAGATCTTCGTCCTGGACGTCGCCGACGCGATCCGCGTCCGCACCGGCGACCGAGGTGAGGCGGCGCTGCTGGGGTGTCCTGTTTGACAGGCGCCTGGCAGCCGCTATTCGTCGCAGGCAACCTTTCTGAAAGTCGAAGCCGGTTAACCGATGGATGCCTCCGGGCGTCCATCGCTGTTCATGAAGACGGGTGCGCGGAGCTTCATCCGGCCCCAATCATAGGGGACGCGGTCGTCGGTGGGGGAAGCCCGCTCCACGTCGCCCGGGTCGTGGGGGTGGGTGGCGCAGTCGGCGACGAGGGCCGGCTCCACGCCGAGGCCCTGGAAGCCGCTCCATACGCCGGGCGGAATGCGCACGAGAAGATAGCTGCATTCGCCGACGAAGACCTCCTGGATCTCCCCCCGTGTCGGCGAGCCCTGCCGGTCGTCGTAGAGCACCAGCCTGATCATGCCCTTGGGAACGGCATAGTTCCGGGTCATCCGGCCGTAGCGGTGCCACGCCTTGACCGCGCCGGGGTAGACGACGGAGAAGTAGATCTCCCCGAACCGCTCGAAATGCGGGTCGTCGGAGCGGAGCATGTGCATGACCTTGCCGCGCTCGTCTGGTATCTGCCGGAGCGGGTGTACGAGCACGCCGTCGATCATCCCGGACCCCCTCGGCCACGACCCCGTTACTCGGAGTCGTTCGGTTTCTCCACGACCACCCGCAGATGGCCGCCATCTTCCTCGGCGCCGACCAGCCGGAACGCGAAATCGATGCCGTACGTCCGCGTCAGCTCGGGCCACGTGCCGCAGTAATAGATCCACGATTCCCTGCACCACGGTGGAGCCTCGTGGGTCGGGTCCTGCGCCCACGTCACGTGGGGATAGCTGGGTGTGAAGCTCTCGAAACGGCCGCCCGGCTTCAGGATGCGGTAGACCTCCCGCATGAGGAAGATGCGCGGCCGGTGCACCTGCCACCGGCCTTCTTCCCGGTAGTGGACCGACACCGGGAGATGCTCCAGGAAATCGTAGGCGAAGACGTGGTCGATGGAGCCGTCCGCCAGGGGAATGGGCTCGAAGCCGAGATGGCAGACGACATCCACGCCGGGCTGCGGAACCATGTCGATGCCGATGTCTCCCCTTTTCCTGCCGCCACACCCCAGGTCCACCGTGGGCATCGTCATCGCTCCCCCCGGTTTGCTTGTCGGAAATCCACGGCCCATTCTATGCGTGGTCGTCCTCGGCGGTGCTTTGCCGGCGGGGGACCTCCTCCGAACGATAACCGCGGCCGACGGTCCGGTAAATCACGCCCGCGGGCCATTTTACACGGCCCAGCCCGTTGCGCCCGTCGACGATCACGGGCCGCCGCATCCGCGCGGCCAGGGCCGGCCAGTCCAGGCGGGCGAACTGCGGCCACGCCGTGGCGATCAAGGCGGCGTCCGCCCCGGCCAGGGCCGCGGCCGGGTCCGCGCAGAGCGCGACGCGGCCGTCGAGAAGACGCCGCGCGCCGTCCAGGGCCACCGGGTCATGGGCGCGCACCGTCGCGCCCCCGGCCAGCAGCAGGTCGACCATCGCCAGGGCCGGCGAAGCGCGCACGTCGTCGGTGCCCGGCTTGAAGGCCAGCCCCAGGACGGCGATGACGCGGCCGCGCAAACCGCCCAGCACGTCTTCCAACATTTTTACCACTTGCCCGGGGCGCCGGGCGTTGACCATGGCGACGGCGTCCAGGAGCGGCGTCTCGGCGCCGCGCCGGCCGGCAAACGCGCGCAGGGCGTCGACGTCCTTGGGCAGGCAGCTCCCGCCGAAGCCCACCCCGGCGCGCAGGTAGGCCAGGATCTCCGGCCGCATCCGCCGACCGTCCAACAGGGGCGACAGCCGCCGGTCCAGGTGCACGCCCTCCATCACCGTCTCGACGTCCGTGCCCGGGGTCGCCTCGCACAGGCGCGCCACCTCGTTGCTGAACGAGATGAGGGTAGCCAGCAGGGAGTTGGCCGCGTACTTGATCAGTTCGGCGTTGCGCAGGCCGGTGCGCAGCTTCGGGCACGCAAAGCGTTCGTACAGCCGCAGCAGCTGGCGCCCGGAGCGATCGTCCCACTGGCCGACGACGATCCGGTCCGGCCGCAGGAAGTCGGCCACCGCCGAGCCCTCGCGCAGGAACTCCGGGTTCATGCAGATCCCGAACGCGCCCACCCGCAACCCCGAGGCCTCCTCCAGGGCGCGCCGGACCAGGCTGCCGGTGGTCCCCGGGGGAACGGTGCTCTTGACCACCACCACATGGTACCGGGCCGCCAGGCGCAGGCAGCGCCCGACGGCTCGGGCGGCGGCCGCCACCTGGCCGAGATCGACGTCCTCGCCCCGCGGCGGCGTCCCCACGGCGATGATGGACACCTGGCTGCCGGCCATGGCCCGGCCGAGGTCGGTCATGGCCTGGAAACGTTTGTTCCTCAGGCCCTCCCGGATGAGGCGATCCAGGCCGGGCTCGCGAAAGGGGGCCGCGCCCGCGTTGATCGCTTCCACGCGCCGGGCCTGTACGTCCACGCAGACCACGCGGTGACCCACCGCCGCCAGGCAGGCTCCGGTCACCAACCCCACGTAGCCCGCGCCGATCACTGTCACGCGCATGTCCTATCCTCCCAGGCCGGCGCCGGCGCCCCCCGCAGCCTCGCCGGCACCCCCCGCAGCCTCGCGATAGGAGCGCAACGTCCTGCCGAGCCCTTCCACGAGGCCGACCCGCGGGCGCCACGGGAAGCGCGACCGCATCTTGGTCAGGTCCGGGCGGCGCCGCTGCGGGTTATCCGCCAGGTAGTCCGGGTCCGCGCTCGCCCGGTGCACGATGGGCAGAGGGGGCGGGCCGGCGACCTCCCGGACCAGTTCGGCCAGCCGCCGGATGGAGACCTCCTCCCTGTCGTTGCCGACGTTGAAGCATTCCCCGCCGGCGTCGGACAGCAGCACGTGCAACATCCCGGCGACGGCGTCACGAACGTAGCAAAAGGCCCGCGTCGCCCGGCCGTCGCTGTGCAGGACGAGGGGCTCACGCCGCAGGGCCGCCGCCACCAGGTCCGGGACGACCCGCCGGTCGTCCAGACGCTGTCCGGGGCCGTACACGTTGAAGGGCCGGACGATTTTCACGGGTGTGCCGTACAGGCGGAAATACGTGGCGCAAAGGGTCTCGCCGAGGCGTTTGGACTCGTCGTAGCACGCCCGCGGCCCCGTGCAGGAAACGTTCCCGCGGTATTCCTCCGCGATGGGCACGGCGGCGGGTTCCGGGTCGCCGTAGACCTCGCTGCTGCTGAGGTGGAGCATGCCCCGCGCGCCGCGCCGGGCCAGTTCGAGCATGTGGCGCGTCCCGTTCACGTTCACGTCGATGGTCTCCAGCGGAAAGCGGCGGTAGAAACTCGGAGAGGCAATGCTGGCTCCGTGGACGATCCAGTCGACCGGCTCATCCAGTTCCAGCGGGCGGCACACGTCGTGGGCCACCAGCCGGACGTCCGGGCGCCCGCGCCAGTGCTCGGCGCGCTCCGGCACCCCGCTCCTGAAGTTGTCGACGGCGATGATCCGGCAGGGGGCCTGCCGGCCGCTGTCGTTCAGGGCGGCCACCACATCGACCAGATAGCTGCAGAGGAAACCGCCCGCCCCGGTGACCACCAGCGTGGTGGAAGCCAGGCCCAGCAGGGCTCCGGCCATTTCCCGGACGATCTGATCGGCGTCCTCCCGGATGACGGGGGTCACTCTCGCCAAACCTGCCACGGCGCCTTTCCTGAAGCCCACAATTGGTTGAGGGTGTTGACGTCCCGCAGGGTGTCCATGCACTGCCAGAACCCCTCGTGCCGGTAGGCCATCAACTGGCCGTCGCGGGCCAGGTTCTCGAGGGGGGCGCGCTCGAGGACGCTGTCATCGCCGCCGACATAGTCGAAGACCCCCGGCTCGAAGACGAAAAAGCCGCCGTTGACCCAGCCCTCGCCGGCCTGGGGCTTCTCCCGGAACGCCACCACCCGGTCCTCGTGCAAATCCAATCCTCCGAAGCGGGCCGGCGGCCGCACCGCCGTCACCGTGGCCAGGCGGCCGTGCCGCCGGTGGAACGCCGTCAGTTCGCGGATGTCGATATCGGCCACCCCGTCGCCGTACGTCAGGCAGAACGCCTCCTCGCCGACGAAACGCCTCACCCGACGCAGCCGACCCCCCGTCTGCGTCGCCAAGCCGGTGTCCACGAGAGTGACCCGCCAGTCCTCGCCCGCCCCGCCCCGCACGGCGACCCGGCCGTCGCGCAGGGAGAGGTCCAGGTTGTTATGCAAATAGTAGTAGTTCAGGAAATAGTGCTTGATCGCCTCGCCCTTGTATCCCAGGCACACCACGAAGTCCCCGAAACCGTGATGGGCATAGATCTTCATTATGTGCCAGAGGACGGGCCGGCCGCCGATCTCCACCATCGGCTTGGGCCTTACGGTCGTCTCCTCGGACAGCCGCGTCCCCAGGCCGCCGGCGAGGATCACCACTTTCACGCCGATCGCCCCTCGTTGACGGGAAGCCGCCGATGAAACCGGCGCCCGGTGATCGGTTCGTCCGGCATCGCTCCCTGTTCACTTGTCCTATACCAGGGTATTCGGGAAGGCGGCAGCGGGTGCGGTTCGGTTTCATCCATTGATGTACCCGTGATCGCGGAGCCACTTTACGATCACCCGGATGCTGGCGTCTGGCGGCTCCCGGTCGGTTTCGACCGTGATCTCCGGACTTTCCGGCGCTTCGTAAGGGTCCGAGACGCCCGTAAAGTTGGGAATCTCTCCCCCTCTCGCCTTTCGGTACAACCCCTTGACGTCACGCGCCGCGCACACCTCGATGGGACACTTGACGAAAACCTCGACAAAGCGGGGAATGGCCTCCCGGACGCGGCGCCGCGCGGAACGATAAGGCGTGATCAGCGCCACGATCACCACGACGCCGTGGCGGGACAGGCGTTCCGCCACGAACGCCACCCGCTCGGCGTGACGCTCCCTGTCCTCGCGGGAATAACCGAGGTCGCGGCACAGGCTCCGGCGCAACTCGTCTCCGTCCAGCACGTCCACGCGCCGCCCGAGCGCACGAAGATCGGCGGCCAGGCGACTGGCAATCGTCGTCTTGCCGGCGCCGGAAACCCCGGTGAGCCATAGGACGAACCCCGTCTCCGCCACAGGCCCTCGTTGCCCCCTTTCACCGCGTCATCACAGGATGGCGATGTCGAAGATCTCCTCGGCCGGCACGGGGATGAACCTCCTTTTCCCGTCCTGCCGGCGCACGACGATCACGCCGCACGCCTGCGGCTTCTCCGTCTCGTGCCGAACCCGGCTTTGCCCGATATAGTAGTGAGCGACATCGACGGCCAAGCCCCTGGGGTAACCCCGGAAGTAGCCGACGGGTTCCCCGTTGCGGTGCAGCGCCCCGTCCCCGGAAGCCAGGTAGAACAGGTCCCGCCCGAACCGTACGACGCTGTGGGGCTGGTTCAGGTTCAGAAGGGAACGCCCTCGCAAAACGCGGGTCCCCCGGCGATCGAGGGCGAGGACGGCCCCCGGCCTGTCCGGCGCGCTCTCCGGCCACGTGTGGACGGACAGGAAAAGCGCGTCATCGTCCACCCACACGGAACTGATGTGGTTCCGATCCACCCGCTCCGCCCCCGTGCCCGGAAGCCGGACTTCCCCCACCGGCGCCAGGGAGGCGGTGTCCAGGAGGGTGACGCTGTTCCAGCCGGTCGTACAGAGATAGAGCACCCCGTCCCTGAAGAAGACCCCGTGCATATCCACATCGGGCGCGATGCCGGCCCCCCCGGCCGGGGACAGGGCGCGATCCAGTTCCACCGGCCCGTGGACCTCTCCCACGAAGATCCGCGGCCCCGCGAGGGCAATGCCGCGGTAGTCGCCAGCCAACAGGCGCTTCACCGCGCCGCGATCCGGGTCGACCAGGAACAGTCCGCCCTGACCATCGCAACAACTGACCAGCAACCGGGTCACGCCGATCAATCCACCCACCGTTCCAGCCGGGCGTCCTCGTCCAGGAGATGCCCGTACCGGTCCTCGGGATCGTGGAGGACGTAGCGGCGGTATTTCCGCAGACGGTCCTCCCGGCGCACGTAGCCGAAGTGCTTGGCCCGCAATCCGCTCCAGAGGACCGGCCCCGGGACGTTGCGCGGCAGCCGCTCCGAGTGCAGCGGGCAGTCGTCCCACTCGTAAGGGAAGCCCGGCCGGACGCGGACGAGCATGCGCTTGTACTGGGGCGCCCACTCGCCGTCCACCCGGTAGTGCTCGAAGTCGTCCCAGAAGTGATGGAGCCGGACGGCGATCACGTCGCAGTCCGTGATACCCAGCCAGTCGTCCCGCTCCCGGACGAACCGGCCCTCCAACAATTCGTTGGCATCCTGGGAGAGGACCCAGTCGGGCTCCGCCAGGAGCGCCAGATTCCACAGCTGGAAGCGCACGCGCGCCTCGTTGCCCAGGTAAGCGGGCGCCGGGTTACGGTGCAGGATCACCTTGGGGAAGGAGGCGCAGACATCCGGCGTCTCGTCGTCCGAGGCGTCGTCCAGGACGACGATGGCATCACAGTAGAGGCTCATGTGTTCCAGAACCGGGCGCAGGTAATGGGGCGCCTCGTTCCGTACCACCAGCGCGCCGACCAACCGGTGCCGCGTCACGTTGCCACCTCCCGTCCTGCGGGCCAGGCGGTCCGGCCGCCGGCGCGCCCGGCGGCGCCGCGCCGCCCGCCTCTCACGGCAGGGAAATGAAGGTGCTGCGCCAGACGATGAAATTACCCAGGTCGAGCCCCCATTTCTCGGCAAACCGGCGGGCGTTGCGCCAGTAGACCTCCCGGCTGAAGTCCATCCCTCGCGCCCGCCAGCTCAGGCCCCCGTGGTGGAAGACGACAGAGCGGTGGGTGACCACCGCCGGGCAGCCGGCCCGCGCCGCCCGCTCCCGGTAGTCCGCGTCCTCCCAGAACCCGACCTCGTACCCCTCGTCGAACGGGCCGATCCGATCCGCCGCCGCCCGCGTGACCAGAAAGCAGCACCCCCAGAAGCCATCCTCCTCCACGTGCCCGTTTTGCGCGGTATGGTGACGGGCGAAGGCGTCCAGGTCGGCGGGCCGGTTCCCCTCTCCCCACAGGACATGGGGCCCCACGATCCCCACCTCGGGATGCTCCTCCAGGTAACCGAGCAAGCCGCTCAACCAGCCGGGGGTGACGATGACGTCGTTGTTCATGATGCAGACCGGATCGCCGACCGCGACCGCCAGCCCCTGGTTCCAGGCCCGGGGCACCCCCACGTTCTCCTCGTTCGTCAGCACCTTGATGCCGGCACAGGCTCCCGCCGGGGCGAGGCCCGCCAGGTAATCGCCCGTGCCATCCGTGGAGCCGTTGTCGATCAGGACGAGTTCGAAAGGCGCGCCGTCATGCCGGAAGATGCTCTCCAGGCACTGCCGCGTGTGGGCCAGCAGGTTGTGGACCGGGATGACGATGCTGGTGAATCTCCCCGCCGTCATTCCCTCCATTCCTCCAGCCGGTATTCCTCGTCCAGGATGCTGCCGTAGTCGTTTCCCTT
>DYIH01000024.1:0-2148 GCA_020723785.1 Thermaerobacter marianensis | reverse complement strand
GTTGGTGCTGTACGACGCGTATTTGTACAACCGGTTCTCCGGGCTGGCGTAGGCGTAATGCTTGCAGCGCAGGTCGCTCCACAGGACCCGTCCGGGGAGGTTGCAGGGGACGCGCTCCGAATGGATCCGGAAGTTGTCCCACTCGTACGGGAAGCCCGGCTGGTGGCGGACGAGCAGCCGCTTGTGCCGGGGCTCCCAGAAGCCGTCGACGCGGTAATGGGTGGGGGTCCAGAAGCAGAGGTACCGGAAGGCGATCACGTCATAGTCCCGCTGGCTCAGCAGGGCCTCCTTCTCCACCTTGAAGCGCTCCTCCAGGACCTCGTCGGCGTCCACGACCAGGATCCAGTCGGGATCCGCCTCCAGGGCCAGTTGCCAGAGCCGGAAGCGCATCTTGGACTCGTCCCGCCAGAACATGGACTCCTCGCTGCGGTGCAGGATGACCTTGTCGTACGAGGCCAGGATGGCGGGCGTGTCGTCGGTGGAGGCGTCGTCCAGGGCGACGATGGCGTCGCAGTACCGGACGAGGTCGTCGAGCACCGTCCTGAGGTAGCGGCCGGGGCCGGCCTCGTTACGCACCTGCATCGCCGCCACCAGCCTTTGGGACATGCTCCGTCACCTCCGCCAGTCCACCATATGCCGGCCCGTCCCCGGCGGTGCCCTCACGCTTCCCGCCGCACGCTCCGGTAGACCGCTTCGTGCCGCTCCGCCGTTCGCGCCCAACCGTCCTCCCGGATCAGGCGCTCCTGCCGCGCCAGGAGCGCCTCGCGGAAGGCGGCGTCCTCGAAGAGGCGGACGACGCGCTCCCGCAGGGCATCCGGGGGCCCGTGCGGCACCTTCAGCTCGTCCGGGAGGTCGCGGGTCCAGCCGACGTCGGTCAGGATGACGGGGCGCCGGCCGGCGATGCCCAGGCGGCAGGAGCTGGAGGAGACGCCCTCCACGCCGGCTTCCGGGAAGTAGAAGACAGTCACGTCCGCCGCGTGCATCCACTCGAACAGCCGCGCCAGCGGGAGGAAGCCGCCTTCGAGCCGGACGTGTTCCTCGACGCCTGTCTCCCGCGCCGCCTGCCGGACCGCCTCCACGTACCCCTCCGGCCCGAGCACGATCCAGAGGAGATCGGGGTAGCGCGGCACCAGGTCGCGCACCACCTGCAACACCAGGTGGTAGTCCGTGCGGCCCAGCCCCAGGGAACAGAGGACGTGCCGCGAGGCGATCCCCAGTTTCCGCCGGGCCTCGGCCACCGGCGGCGCCGGGAGGTCGAGGATGCCGATGGGGATCACCGCCGCCCCCTGCCAGGCCAGCATGCGCGCCGTCACCGGCGAGTGGACGATGGCGCGGGCCACGCGGTCCCGCGGGAACTCGCCCGGCACGCCCGCGTCGTGAAAGGTGGCCACCAGCGGCGCGTGGTCGGCCAAACGGCGGATCACCGGCAGGACGTCCGGCGGGTAGATGAAGTTCTGGTACTGCAGGTGGATCACGTCCAGGGCGTGGGCGGTGACGGCCCATCCCGCCAAGTCGGCGTCGGCGCCGCGTTCCCGGTGCCAGCCGGTGTAGAAGAAGCGGTAGACCCCCCCGCCGTCCGCCGCCCCGGGCACCGGGTTGACGTGGTAATTGGCCAGGACGACCACCGTGTGCCCCCGGGCGCGCAGCGCCGCCGCCAGCGCCCGGCTGTACTCGGCGACGCCGCAGACGGCGTTCCAGGTGGTGATCAGGCCGACGCGCAACGGCATCATGTCACCACGCCCTCGCCGGCCAGCGGCTCCGGCCGCCGCCGGCCGCGGCCAGGACACCGGCGTAGTACCGCAGGTGATCCGCGGCGACTCGATCCCAACTGAGACGTTCGGCCAGGCGGGCGGCGTTCCCGACCACCACCCTGGCCTTCTCCGGGTGGCCTAGGAGGTCGCCGACCGCGGTGGCGATGCGTTCCGGGGCGTTGTCGGCAATCTTGCAGACCTCGTCCCGCAAGTCGGAGAAGTGCGCGGTATCGGTGACGACGGTCGGCCGCCGGGCGGCGAGGACGGTGCGGACGGCCGCCGACGCCTGGACGCCGCGGAGTTCCGAGTAGGGCAGGACGTTCACGTCCATGGCGTGCAGGCGGCGCACGACCTCCTCCTCCGGCAGATACCCCTCCTGCAGGACGACCCCTTCCCA
>DYIH01000023.1 GCA_020723785.1 Thermaerobacter marianensis | reverse complement strand
CCCGGGAAGAAGCCGACCGGGCCAAGCGGGAGCCGCTCCCGAACCCGGAGAAGCTGAAGCCCAGGCGCTTTGCCGATTATCCATATCCCCACTTCGTCGATTACGTCCTGGCCCATTTGCTCAAGAAATACACGCCCACGCAGGTCTTCCAGGGCGGCCTGAAGGTTTACACCACCCTGGACCCCAGGATCCAGGCGGCGGCCGAGGCGGCCGTGCGCAAGCACCTGCCTCTGGACAAGTTCCCGTTGGGCAAACAGGACTCGGTCCAGGCGGCCGTCGTGGTCATCGACCCCTGGAACGGTTACCTCCGGGCCGTCGTCGGCGGCCGCGACCACAAGCAGGTGCTGGAACTCAACCGGGCCTGGTACGACCCCGCGGCCAACTGCTGCGCCCGTCAGCCCGGATCGGCGATGAAGCCCCTCGCCGTTTACGCGCCGGCCCTGGCATCGAAGAAGTTCACGGCGGCCTCCGTCTGGGACGACACGCCCAAGAGTTACAAGACCTCCGACGGAGGGACATGGACGCCGAAGAACTACGACCAGAAGTACCGCGGCCTGACCACGATGCGCGAGGCGGTGCGCCGCTCGGTGAATGTCGTCGCCGTCCGTGCCTTGGAGGACGTGCGCCCGAAAGCGGGGCTGGAGTTCGCCCAACAGTTGGGGATCACCACGCTGGTGACGAGCGGGCCGGCCAACGACGTGAACCTCTCCCTGGCCCTGGGCGGGCTGACCCGCGGCGCCTCGGTCATGGACATGGCCCGAGCCTACGCCGTCTTCGCCAACGGCGGCATGCGGGTGGAGCCCATCGCCGTCCTGAAGGTGGTGGACGCCGACGGCAACATCCTCGAGGACAACACGCCCCGCCTGGCGCGCGTGATGAGCCCCGAGGCGGCCTACGTCATGACCGACATCCTCCGCTCCGTGGTGGAACCCCAGCCGGGCGGCGGCTGGATCGAGAACTGGGGCACCGGCGGCAACGCCCGGGTGCCCAACTGGCCCACGGCCGGGAAGACGGGCACCACCTCGGACAACAAGGACGTCTGGTTCGTGGGCTTCACGCCCAAGTACGCCGCGGCCGTATGGATCGGTCGGGACAACCCGAAGAAGTCAGCCTCCCTGCCGTTCGAGATCAACGCCGGCGGCAACCAGCCGGCGAAGATCTTCCGCGACACGATGACAGAAGCCCACTCCGGTCTTAAGCCGGTGGGCTTCCTGCAACCGCGGGGGATCATCAAAAAAGCCGTCTCCGTCAAGTCGGGCAAGCTGGCCGGATCGGACACGCCGCCCGAATGGGTGCGGCAGGAACTCTTCATTGCCGGCACCGAACCCGGGGAGGTCGACGACGCCTTCATGAAGGCCACCGTCTGCGCCGAGCGGCCCGACGCCCTCTACGACGCGGCCTGCGGCTGCACACCGGAAACCCGTACCTTCCTCAAGCGCGACGTGATCCGCACCGCAGACGGCCGCCTGCTCTCGAAGGACATGGAACTGGCCGTCCCCGGGCTGACGTGCCTGAACACCACCCCGAACACGCCACCGGGCACGGGTTCGGGTGGCGGCCCGGGTACCGGTACAGGCGCGGGCGCCGGCACGGGCGGCGGTACGGGCGCGGGCGCCGGCGCGGGCGCCGGTGCGGGGGCCGGGGGCGCGAGCAGCGACCCCGGCGGCGGCGCACAGCCCGAAGGCGCCGGCAACGGCGCAGGCACGGCGGCAACGACGCTGCGCATGACGGTGCGGCGGGGCGGCTTCAGCCCCTCGGTCATCCGCGCCACGGCCGGAAGCCGGCTGCAACTGACAGTGGCCAGCGCCGACGGGGATCACGAGGTCGTGATCCCCGACCTGGGCGTGCGCCTGACGGTCCCGGCCGGGCGCGAGGCCACCGCAACCCTTGCGCCGGTGAGCGCCGGCGTCCACCTCATTCGTTGCGAGCTACACGATGATGAATTCGGCCGGCTGATGGTGGTGCCGTGAAGCAGCGCGTTCCCCTGGCCGGCGAAAAAGGGTTGCCATCCCGGAACGAATGTCGAGGGAAATCGCGATCATTGACGACCGGGATTAACTAGGCGCATAAACCGCGTCCGGAAAAGCTTGTGCGACAAGCCGTTCCGGGATCGCGCCAAAACATTATTACTGTGGTGCATATTACCGTCATGCATAGGGTTGTTGCATGAGTCGCGCAAGCCTTGTGCGGCAAGTGCTTGCAACCCCGGAATATAACTGTGGTTAATAAAGTTGTAACGCCAAGGTGGGGGGCGGCCCAACTCCGTCGCGCCAAGGTGGGGGGCGGCCCAACTCGAGTCCTGGCCAGCCGTACAGCGATGGAATGGCCGCTTCGGCCTTAGAGCCGCAGGAGGGCGATGGTGACACCGGCGCCGCCCTCGTCCGGTCCTCCCAGCCGGAAGTCCTCGACCAGCGGATGGCGCCGCAGGTAGTCCGCCACCGCTTGCCGCAGCGTGCCGGTCCCCTTGCCATGCACGATCCGCACCTGGCCCAGCCCGGCCAGCACGGCATCGTCCAGGAATTTGTCCAGGCGCTCCAGGGCCTCGCCCACCGTCAGGCGCCGCAGATGGATCTCCGTGGCCGCCGTCAGCGCCTTTTCCGCCGTCAGGTGCGGGAGCCGGGGCGACGGCGGCGACAGGTGCGGCCGGGAAGCGGCCGGCGGCGCCGGTTCGGCGGCCGCCAGGTCGGCCAGGGGCACCGTTACTTTCATCGCGCCGACCTGCACGGTGACCTGCCCGCCGTGGCCGGTTTCCACCACCTGGCCTGAAAGGCCCAGGCTGCGGACCAGGACCGTCTGGCCCGGGCGCGCCGCCACCAGGGGGGCGGCTTCACGCGGTGGCGCCGCTTCCCGCAGCAGCCTCGCGAAGCCCTCCCCCGCCTCCGCCACCCACCGCCCGGCCTGGTGCAGCCGCTGCCGGGCGCCCTCGGCCCGGGCCAGGGCCTCGCGGGCCGGGAGGCGCCCGGCCTCCGCCTCCGCGGCCGCCTCCCGCAGGCGGCGCACCGCCTCCGCCGCCTCCCGCCGGGCGGCCTCCACCACGGCTCGCGCCTCCCGCCGCGCCGCTCCCAGGGCCTCCTCTCCCTTGGCGCGCAACGCCTCGGCCCGCCGCTCCACCTCCTCCCGCAGCCGCGCCGCCTCGGCCCGGTCGCGGACCGCCAGATCCCGCTCCCGCGCCAGGGCGCGCCGGTCCTTCTCCAGGCCGGCGATCAACGCCTCCACCTCCCGGTGCCGCCGTCCGGCGATCTCCCGCGCCCGGCCCACGATGGCCCCATCCAGGCCCAGGCGGGCGGCGATCTCGAAGGCGTTGGAGCGCCCGGGCAGGCCGATGACCAGCCGGTAGGTGGGCGCCAGGGTTTCGGCGTCGAACTCGACGCTGGCGTTCTCCACCCGGTGGCGGGTGTAGGCGAAGGTCTTCAGTTCGCTGTAATGGGTGGTGGCGATGGTGCGGGCGCCGGCCGCCTGCAGGTGCTCCAAGAGGGCCATGGCCAGGGCGGCGCCCTCGGCCGGGTCGGTGCCGGCGCCGAGTTCGTCCAGCAGGACGAGGGTATCCGGCCCGGCCGACCGGGTAACGGCCACGATGTTGCGCAGGTGGGAGGAGAAGGTGGAGAGGTTCTGCTCGATGCTCTGCTCGTCGCCCACGTCGACGAAAACCTGCCTGAATACGGCCAGCCGGCTCCCCGACGCCGCCGGCACGTGCAGGCCCGCCTGGGCCATCAGGGTCAGGAGACCGACCGTCTTGAGGGTCACCGTCTTGCCGCCCGTGTTGGGGCCGGTGATCACCAGCGTGTCGAACTCCTCGCCCAGGCGCACGTCCACCGGCACCACCCGGCCCCGCAGCAGGGGGTGGCGCGCCCGGCGCAGGTCGATCACGGCGGTATCGTTCAGCTCCGGGGCGGCGGCGTCCATCTCCCGGCTGAGGCGCCCCTTGGCCAGTGCCAGGTCCAGGCCGGCCAGGGCCTCGGCCGTCGCCGCCAGCGCCTCGCCCCGCTCCGCCACCAGGGCGCCGAGGCGCCTGAGCACCGCCTCCTCCTCGCGGGCGATCTCCAGGGCCAGGCGTCGCAGTTCGTTGTTCATCTCCACCACGGCCATGGGCTCGATGAACAGGGTGGCGCCGCTGGCCGACTGGTCGTGGACGATGCCCGGCACCTGGCCCCGGTGCTCCTGCTTCACGGGCAGGACGTAGCGCTCCTGGCGGAGGGTGACCAGCGGCTCCTGCAGGTGGGGCCGGACGGACGGGGAACGCACCATGGCCTCCAGGCGCTCCCGCACCCGTCCGTGCAGGTCCCGCTCCCGCCGGCGCAGCGCCGCCAGGGTCGGGCTGGCGTCGTCGGCCAGGTCGCCCTCCGGCGTGACGCAGCGGGCGATCTCCGCCTCCAGGTCGCGGAAATCGCCTATGGCGGCGGCCAGGCCCCACAGCAGGGGGAAGTCGTCCGCCCGTTCCTCCAGGAACCTCCGCAGCCGGCGCGCGGCGGTCATCGTGCGCGCCATGGCGGCCAGTTCCTCCGGGGTGACCATCTCCTGTCGGGCCGCCCGGGCCAGGGTCGGCCGGATGTCCGCCAACCCGGCCAGTGGCGGCTCGCCGAACCGGTCCAGGAGGCGCCGGGCCTCGCCGGTTTCCGCCAGCCGCCGCCGCGCCTCGTCCAGGTGGGTAACCGGCGCCAGGGACTCGGCCCGTTCCCGCCCCGGGGCGAACGAAGTCAGACCCGCCAGCCGGGCCACGATCTTGTTCCATTCCAGGGCCTGCAGCGTCTTGTCGTCCATCGACCTCTATTATAATGGGCCGCCGACTGCACTGGTCATGGGATGCAGAACGAACGGACGCCCCGTAGGGCCGAGACGGCGGATGCGGCGGCCCCGGCGGTGCCGATGCCAGAGACGCCACACGCCGACCGCCGCACACGGCCGTCGGCACCGCCGGGTTCGGCCAGCCGCGTCCGGGCCGGCGTCAGGGCGTCGCCGGCGCCTGGGTCACGGCGTTGTACGCATTGACCCGCGGATAGGACGTGGTGGCATCGGCGGTGTCGATCAGGTGCTGCCGCACGCCCGCCGGGCTCACGGCACCCCACTGGGCCCGGACCAGGGCGGCGGTTCCGGCCACGTGGGGCGTGGCCATGGAGGTCCCGCTCAGCGTGGCGTACCAGCTGCCCTTGTACGTGGACAGGATGGAGACGCCCGGCGCCGCCACGTCCACCTCCGGACCCCGGCTGCTGAAGGAGGCCAGGGCGTCGTTCTGGTCGGTGGCGGCCACGGCGATCACCTCCGGGTAACGCGCCGGGTAATTGACGGTGTTGTCGGCGGGACCGCTGTTGCCGGCCGCCGCCACCACCGTCACGCCCGCGTCAAAGGCCCGGATGACGGCGTCGTGGAGGGCCTGGACGTCGACGGATGTGCCCAGGCTCATGTTGATGACCTCGGCGCCGTGCCCGATCGCCCAGTCGATACCCTCGATGATGTCTGAAACATAACCGTAACCGCTGTCACCCAGCACCTTGACCGCATACAGGCGGACCGCGGGCGCCACCCCCACGACGCCGATCGCGTTGTTCAGCGCAGCGACGGTCCCGGCCACGTGGGTGCCGTGGCCGTTCTTGTCAGTGGCCGAGGCCCCGGGCCGGATGGCGTTGTACGAACCGGCTATGTTGGCGGACAGGTCCGGGTGATCGAGCTGGATGCCGGTGTCCAGGACGGCCACCTCGACAGCGTTGTTGCTGGCGGAAACCCGGTCGGCACCGATCTTGGCCACCCCCCAGGGAACGGACTGGGCCGGCTGGACCTTCGCGCCCCTGCCCTGGACCTGGACCGGCTGACCGTCGGCCCAAGCGATGGCATCCTCCTCCACCCTGACGACGCCCGGCTGGCGCGCCAGATCGGCCGCCGCCGCCTCATCGGGCAGTTCCGCCGCCACGGCGTTGACCAGGCGCAGGTGTTTGAGAGTGGCCCCGCCCTTCCCCCGCACGAGGCGCTCCTTCTGTAAATCGTCCACCTTTCCCGCGAAGGTGACTATCTTGCGGACGGAAGCCTTGCCGCCCCCCCCACCGCCGTCCCGGTCCCGGGCATGGCTCAGACCCGGCGCGAGCAGCGTCAGGAACATGGCGGCGAAAAGGGCCAAGGCCGCCAGCTTTCCGCCGGTGCGCCCGGCCCCAAATCGGTGGATCATCCCTCTCACCCCCTGCTCTAATTCGCCGCCTCCAGTATACCTCAATGGGAGGTCCTTGAGCTATGGGCCACCGTTCAAGCCCCGCTCTCCCAACCCGCCTGACGTCTGCGCCAGCAGAAACGCGTTCAACCCGACGATGATCAGGATGACGAGCGCGGCGGCCACGTTGGTCAGCCGGCGGTTGGCGAAGGCGCCCATGACCGGCCTGCTCGCCGTCAGCCACAGGAGGGGCACCAGGGCGAAGGGCAGGGCGAAGCTCAGGACGACCTGGCTCAGGATCAGTGCCGGCAGCGGGTCGATCCCCGCCCAGATCACCACCAGGGCCGGGAGCAGGGTGAGGAACCGCCGCAGGAAGACGCTCATCCGCAACCGTAGAAAGCCTCCCAGGATGATCTGGCCGGCCATCGTTCCGACGACCGAGGAGCCCAGGCCCGAGGCCAGGAGGGCCAGGCCGAAAGCCCAGGCGGCCGCCGGCCCCAGGAGAGGCGTGAGGGTGCGGTAGGCCTGCTCCAGGGAATCGACGGGCACGCCGTGGCGGAAGAAGGTCCCCGCCGCCAGGATGATCATCGACGAGTTGATCAGCCACGCCCCGTTCATGGCCAGCGCGATGTCGGCCAGCTCGCGGCGGAGGTGGGCGGCCATCCCGCGGAGCCGGCCAGGCGGCGCCGTGGCAGGACCAGGGCGCTGTGCAGATACACGACGTGGGGCATCACCGTGGCCCCCAGCATCCCGACTGCCACATAGGCGCTTTTGGCGTCCAGAGCGGGCTTGAAGACGCCGGCGGCAACCGCCCCCCATTCGGGCTGCACCAGGACGATTTCGACGGCGTAGGCCACCCCGATCAGGGCCACGAAGGTCATGATCCCGGCCTCCAGCTTGCGGAACCCGGCCCGTTCCAGGGCCAGGATGGCAAACACGGCCGCGCCGGTCGCCAGCGCCCCCAGCCAGAGCGGCAAACCGAAGAGGAGGTGCAACCCGAGGGCGCCCCCCAGCACCTCGGCCAGGTCGGTTGCCACGGCCGCCGCCTCGGCCGCCAGCCACAGAACGATCGTTACCGGCCTGGGGAAACGGTCGCGGCAGTTCTCCGGCAGGGTGCGGCCGGTGACGATGCCCAGCTTGGCCGAGAGGTATTGGATGAGGATGGCCATGGCGTTGCTCCACAGGAGCACCCAGAGGAGCTTGTAGTTGAATTGGGCGCCCCCCATGATGTTGGTGGCGAAGTTCCCCGGGTCCATGTAGGCCACGCTGGCCACGAAGGCCGGTCCGAACCACGGCAATGCCCCGGACACCCGCGCCCGCCAGGACGCCTTCGGGCTGAAAGCACCACGCGCCGATTCCATGCCGATCCCCTGCCGCATGATCACCAACCACCTCCTGCGAGCCCCCGTATGAAAAATCGGGGTGCAAGCACCGGTTAGACAGGGCTAAAAATGTTTCCCCGGTCTAACAGCGTATGACGGCAGCGGCCAGAGGGCGCTCGGGATCCCCGGCGGGCCATAAGGCATGGCGGGATGCTTGGAGGCCGGGGCTGGCTTCCCCCCGTGGGCATATGCTGCATGGGGAGGAAAAGACGTTGGACGGCTGTTCCGTCTCCATGGAGGATTTCCTGGAGAAGATTTACGAAACGGTGGAGCGCAAGGGTTACGCGCGGGTGGCCGACCTGGCCGCCCAGCTCCGCCTGAAGCCCCCTACCGTCACCCGCATGGTCCAGAAGCTCGGGGACCGGGGGCTGGTTCATTACGAGCGCTACCGGGGGCTGACCCTGACGCCGCGGGGGACGGCCGTCGGCCGCTTCCTCTCGGAGCGGCATGCGGTGCTGGAAGAGTTCCTGAGGTTGCTGGGCTGCGCCGACCCGGCCACCGTCTACCGGGACGTGGAGGGCATCGAACACCACCTGAGCCCCGACACCCTGGCCTGCGTCCGGCGCTTCGTCGCCTTCGCCAGGCAGAACCCGGAATGGGTTGCGGCGTATCGTCGATCTTCGGTTGACCAAGACCAAGCCGCCGCAAGCCCCGTGAGCCAGCCATGGGGGTAAGGCGGGCCGGTTTGTATCTATGATTATGCAGGTTGGGTATGGCGCAATGTTGCCATGCCTACCTCGGGGCGGGTCCCCGGAGTCGGAGAGGGTCGCCTGCGGAAGGGGGAACAGCCGGTGTCGAGGCCCCAGAAGTCGTTTACCGATCCAGGGTGTACATCACGGCCACCTCGTCGCATTTGGGGAATTTCGGGCAGTTGATGCATTCACCCCAGACCTTGTGAGGAAGGGTGTCCTTGGACACCACGGAGAAGCCGCACTTCTCGAAGAAACCCGGCTGGTAGGTCAGGGCGAAGACCTGGCCGATGCCCATGTCGCGGGCCTCGTCCAGCAGCACGCCGACCAGGCCCCGGCCGTAGCCGCGCCCCTCCTTCCCCGGAGCGACGGCCAGGGCCCGGATCTCGGCCAGGTCGTCCCACACGATGTGCAGGGCGCCGACGGCCACGATCTCCCCCCCGTCCTCCGCCACCACGAAGTCCCGCAACCCCTCGTAAAGCATGACCAGGGGGCGGGGCAACATCAGCCCCTTCTCGGCATAGCTGTTGATCAGCCGCTGCAGCTCGGGGACGTCGCGCATCCTGGCCTTGCGGTATACCGTCATCGGGCGTCACCTTCCTGAACCATCCGGCATCCGGGTGGAATGACATGATTATACTTAGTGCTACATATTTATGCAATTCTCTCCCGGCGCCCGGCGTGGCTCAGCGCCCGTTGTCACAAGGGTAGGAACCCAGGACGCGCAGGAAGGTGGTCTTCGTTTTCAGTTCGTCCAGCGCTTCGGCCAGCGGCGGGTCTGAGACATGGCCGTCGCAGACCAGGTAGAAGATATAGTCGAAGGGCCGGTGGCGGCTGGGCCGCGACTCCAGCTTGACCAGGTTCACCTGCCGGTAGGCCAGGGCGCCCAGGCACCAGTAGAGGGCGCCCGGACGGTGCTGGGTGGCCATGACCAGCGCGGTGCGGTTGCGCTCGCCGCGGGGGGCCGGATCCCGAGCGATGGCGTAGAAGCGGGTTATGTTGTCGGGGTTGTCCTGGATACCCTCGGCCAGTATCTCCAGCCCGTACAGCCGGGCGGCGTGGCGGCTGGCCACGGCGGCGGCGCCGCGCAGGCCCCTGTCGCGGATCATCTTGGCGCTGCCCGCCGTGTCGTAGACGGCGACCAGTTCGGCCCCCAGGCGGCGCAGGCTCTCCTGGCACTGGGCCAGGGCCTGAGGATGCGAGTAGACGACGCGGATGTCCTCGATGCGCTGCCCCGGCAGGGCCTGCAGGCAATGGTTCACCGGCAGGTCCACCTCGCCGGTGATGGACAGGCCGAACTCAAGGAGGAGGTCCCATGTCTCGGCGATGCTCCCCGCCTGCGAGTTTTCCACGGGAACCAGCCCCGCCGCGGCCCGACCCTCCCGCACCGCCGTGAACACCTCGCGCAGGGTGCGGCAGGGCAGCACATCCACCTCGCCGAACAGCTTGATGACGGCGTCCTCGCTGTTGGCGCCCCGTTCCCCCTGGAATGCCACGATCTCGTGCACCTGTTCCCCCATGCCGCCACCCTCCTTGCAACCTGCGCGCATTTTAACATAATCGCCCACCCCTCGGCATACCCTTTTCGGCGACGGCGGTCCAGTCCCGATCGAAGGGAGCGAGGGGATGAGCCGGTGGCGGCGGTTCACCGTTTGGCGCTTGCGGCCCGGCCTGCTCGCGGCCCTGGTCGCCATCCTGCTCCTGCTGGGCTCCGCCCGGCTCCAGCCGTCCGCTCCCGTTCCGCGCCACGGCGGCCAGCCGGGAAGCGGGCCGACCGCCCGCGACGCGGAACGGCCGATCGCACGCGAGGGCGTCACCCTGGCCGGGCAGGCCGTCTCCGGCCTGCCGGAAACCGAGGTGCGCCGGCTGCTGGAGAAACGGGCCGGTGAGCTCCGCCTGGCGCCGGTAAACGCGCGCGTCGACCCAGCCACCCGCGGCCTGATCCCACCCCTCGCCGGGCGGGTGCTGGACGTCGAGGCAACGCTGGCCCGGGTGCGCGCGGCGGCGCCCGGCCAGCGCGTGCCCCTCGCCTTTCGCGAGGAACCCCCGGCCGTCACCCTGGCGGACCTACCACCGGCCCCTATCTACCAAGGGAACCCGGCCAAGCGCGCCGTGACCTTTCTCATCAACGTGGCCTGGGGCCAGGAACACCTGCCCCGGATGCTCGAGGTGCTGGAACGCCACAAGGTGCGGGCCACCTTCTTCCTCGTCGGCAAGTGGGTGGAACGCTTCCCGGAGGAGGCCAGGACCATCGCCGAGGCCGGCCACGAGATCGCCAGCCACGGCTATTCCAGCGCCGAGTTCGCCGGACTCACCGCGGAGCAGGTCGCCGCGGAGATAGACCGGGCCGAGGCGGCCATCCTGGCCGCCACCGGCCGGAAACCCCGCTGGTTCAGCCCCCACAAGGGCGAGATCAGCCCGCAATTGTTGCGGGTCGCCCGCGCCAAGGGATACGAGACGATCCTCTGGAGCGTCGATACCGTGGACTGGAAGAAACCGGGCGTGGACTGGATGGTCGAGCGGGTGACGGGCGGCGCCCACAACGGGGCGCTCATCCTGATGCACCCGACGGAACAGACGGCGGCGGCGCTCGAACCGATCATCCTGGGTCTCGAAAAGCGGGGATACCGCATCGTCACCCTGGGCACCCTGCTCTCGCCCCGCCCCCTGTGAGCCTGTCGCGCCAAGGTGGGGGCGCCCAACTCCGCTCCGCCGTTGCACGGCATGCCTACCAGTGCATGCCGTTGCCGCTGGAATGGGATGCGAGCGCCCGGCCGCCGTAAACCTCGAATTCCACCTCGTCGATCACGGACAGCAACGCCCGCACCACCTCGGGGTCGAACTGGGCGCCGGTGCAGCGACGGATCTCCGCCAGGGCCTCCTCCCTGGTGAGCGCCTTGCGGTAGGGGCGGTCGGAGCGCATGGCGTCGTAGGCATCGGCCACGCTGACGATGCGGGCGAACAGGTGCACGCCATCCCACCCGCCCGATGGGTATCCCCGGCCGTCGGGGCGCTCGTGGTGGGCGCCGATGGTCTGCAAAACCTCCTCCGGCATCGACTTCAGCCGCTGGAAGATCCTCATGCCGATGGCCGGGTGGCTGCGCATCGTGTCCATCTCTTCAGGTGTCAGCCGGCCAGGTTTCCCGAGCACGGCGTCGGGGATGCCGATCTTGCCGACATCGTGCAGAAGCGCCCCGTAATGGAGCGTTTCCAGTTCCTCTTCCGACAGGCCCATGGCCCGTCCGATATGCACCGCGACGGCCGCCACCCGCGTCGAATGGCCCCGCGTGTACTCATCCTTGGCGTCGATGGCCGAGACCAGCGCCTCGATGATCTCCGTGTAGCGCGCGTGCCGCGCCTCCTCCAGTTCACGGTGCTGCCGCTGGATGAGGCGGGAAGCGTCGGCGACGATTTTGTAGAAGATGGCGTACAGGATGAGGAAGGTCAGGACGATGACCGCCCACGCTCTGACCTGGGCGGCGCGTATGATCTCCTCGATTTGAGCCAGGCTCTCGTACATCTCGATGACGCCGTAAACGGCGCCGTTGGAATCACGCAGGGGGACGAACATCTCGAAGGCGTCGGCACCCTGCTCCGCCGTTTTCTTTTTCAGGTATACGGACGTCGCCCCCGCAACGGCCCGATCGAAGCCTTCCTTGTCGTGATCCTCCCGACGGCCGATCAGAGCGCGATCGGTGGACCAGATGATTATGCCCTGTCTGTTATAGATGTTCAGCCGGTAGAAGGGCATCGTCTCCTGCACCACGTGCAACGCCTTCCCGACGGCTGTGTAGCGCAGGTCGTCGGTGATCGGAGCGCGCAACGCCTCCGGCTGGATGTTTTCCTCTCCCTCGCTCTGAAGGAAGCGGGCGGTGTCGTTCTTGTAGACCTCGAGGAGATGGGCCATCAAGCCGTACGAGATTATGCTCCCCAGAATCGCGGCCAGGGCAACCATGACGATGAAACTGTAAAGACTGAACCGCTGGAGCAGGGTCATCCGGTTTCCTCCGCTTGCCGGCCCCCGGCTTCATTAAAACTAATGTTTCAGGCACGACAAACCAAAGTTCCTCCTTTGATTATATCGTTACAAATGGTAAACATGTTCACATAAAAAATGTTTTACGGTTCGGTCCGCAGCCGGCGGGGGATGCCGGAAGCCTGCTGGAACAGGGCTCGACAGCCGGCGATGACAGCGTTGATCCCGGCAAAGGCAGCTGCTAGGCCGGCGAGGAAGACGGCTGTATAGATCACGTTCTCCGGGGTCGGGTCGGCGGCCACGGCCGGGACGCTCTGGGCGGCGGCCCAGGCGAGCAAAAAGGATTGCCACGAAGACATCGCACCCACCTCCGACTGAGTAACCATTTCTGCTCCATTCATCTCATCGTCCTGAGCTGTTAAGGCTTCATGGGATAAAGGACCCATTTATTTTCCTGAAACGAAACAAAGGACCCGGAGCCCATGGGGTCCAGGTCCCGGGTCCCATCCGGTTTGCCGGTTTTGAGATCATGTGAATTATCGCCGGTTTGGGAAAACGGTCAGCCCTGAGAGGGTGTTCCGCGGGCCCGCTGGATCGCGCGGGACAGAATCCCGTTCAGGTAAGCGATGTCGGCGTCATGGTCGCGGGCCACCTCGTCCACCGGCTCTAGGCCGTCGCCGAGGCGGGCGACGACCTCGGCCTCCATCCGGGGGAGTTCGGCCAGCACCC
The DNA here is from genome assembly GCA_020723785.1 of Thermaerobacter marianensis. GTDB lineage: Bacteria > Bacillota > Sulfobacillia > DYIH01 > DYIH01 > DYIH01. The sequence goes on along the minus strand of DYIH01000023.1, from coordinate 1,753 downwards.
GTTCGCGCTGCTCGGCGGGCAATGCCCGGTAGCGGCTGATAAGTTCGGCCAATTCCCGCCTGGCCGCGGCGTCATCCTCCTTGACCGCCCGGTCGAACTCATCCGAGATCTCCCGGCCGGCCCGGCGGAACTCCCGCATGGCGCGGCCCAGGGAACGGCCCAGTTCGGGCAGCTTGGTGGGGCCGAAAACGAGCAGCGCCAGGATCACGATGATCACCAGCTCCATAGGGCCAAGGTTCCCCAACATGCGGCTCGGCGGCTCCTCTCCTGAACCTCCCCCCCGTCTGAAGCCGGGGGGGCTTGCGGCGGCCTTTTTTGGGTCACGAACGCAAAGCCGCTCCCAGCCTTTCCTGCAGGGCGCGGCGCACCCCGTCGTGGATCGACTCCACCTCGGCGTCCGGGTGTGATCGGACGCCTGATAGACCAGCGCGTAGGCCAGGCTCCGCCACCCGTCCGGAACCTGCGGACCCTGGTAGACGTCGAACAGGCGCAGGTCCACGAGCAACGGGCCGGCACTCCGTCGGATGACCTCTTCCACGCGGCCGGCCGGCACGCCCGCGGGGAGGGCGAAGGCCAGGTCCCGGTCCACGGCGGGGAAGCGTGGCAGGGGCCGGTAGGCCCGCACCGGCCCGGCGGCCTCCAGGATAGCAGTCAGGTCGAGTTCGGCCAGGTAGGTCCGGTCCGGCAGATCATACGCCGTCTGGACGGCCGGGTGGACCTCCCCGAGGACGCCGGCGTCGCGGTCGCCCAGGGTCAGCCGGGCCGTGCGCCCGGGGTGGAAGGCCGGCGCCTCCGCCTTGACGAAGCTTGCCCCGGCCACGCCCAGCCGGTCGCAGACGGCTTCCACGATTCCTTTCAGGGCGAAGAAGTCGGCGGCGCGGGGCGCGTCCTGCCAGGTCGCCGGCGCAAGGTTGCCCAGCAGGGCGATGCCCAGGCTCAGGCGTTCCTGGGGCAACTCCCGCAGGGGCAAGCTCCGGGGCCGGTAGACCCGCCCCACCTCGAAGACGGCCACGTCGTTCATCCGATGGCGGGTGTTCCCGGCCACCACCTCCAGCAACAGGGGCAGGAGGCAGGTGCGCATCACGCCCTGCTCCTCCGACAGGGGGTTGGCCACGGGAACCGCCAGGCGCCGCGGGTCGTCGGTGGGCAGGCCGAGCCGGTCCCAGGCCGCGGGCGAGTGGAACGAGAAGGTCATCACCTCGTTGAGGCCGGCCGCCAGGCAGACCTCCCGCACCGCCTCCACCAGCCCCCGCTCCGGCCCGGCAGGGGCCGGAGCCACGGGGCTGCGCGGCAGGGTCGTGGGGATGTTGTTGTAGCCGTGGATGCGGGCGATCTCCTCGGCCAGATCGTTCTCGCCTTCGATGTCCGGCCGACGGGTGGGAACCGTCACCCGCAGCGGCTGCGGTCCGCCCGACCCGTCCGGCCGGGCGCCGGCGACGTCCAGACCCAGGCGGCGCAGGATGGCGGCCATTTCTCCGGCGGACAATTCGGTGCCGAGCAGGCCGTTGACCCGCTCGGGCCGCAGCAGGATCTCCCGCGGCGCCGCCGGGCGCGGGTAGGCGTCCACGGCCCCGGCCAGCACCGTGCCTCCCGCCAGTTCTGCGATCAGCGCCGCGGCCCGGTTGGCGGCGAAGAGGCAGCCGTTGGGGTCGACGCCCTTCTCGAAGCGGGCCGCCGCCTCGGAACGCAACCCCAGGCGCCGAGCCGTCCGACGTACCGCCAGGTTCTCGAAATGGGCCGATTCCAGGAGGAT
>DYIH01000022.1:5694-14662 GCA_020723785.1 Thermaerobacter marianensis | reverse complement strand
TCAACCGGCCAATCTATGTGGGACGACGGTGGCCAAAGAGCGTGAGCAACAACACGGTTGGGCGACCGGGTGTCACTGGCCTGATGACCCATGCGGCGCCGGGGTGGCCCAACGCTCTCCCGCCGGTGTTTGCCCGCCAAGCCCGGGATTGGTATAATTTCCGGTGAAAACATGAGTATGGCGCCCGGCCGGGGCCAGCCGGGGGCTTTTTTGTTTGGCATCTGACGCTGCTCCAGCGGGCGGACGGATATGAGTACGCGAAAGGAGTAAGCGGCGCCTCCTCCCCGTGGCTGAAGCCAGGGGCTCCCGGCGCCGCGTGACTTGGTGGGACAGGACGTGGCGAGGGGCGACATCCGGCTGATAATCACAGATGCGGAGGGCTGCCTGATCCCCGGACGGGGGCAGCCCTGGGATCTCGACGGCCTGGCCGCCGTGGCCCGGTACAACCGACTGGCCCGGGAGCGGGGGGACCTGCCGCCGGTGACCATATGTTCAGGGCGGCCGGCCCAGTTCGTCGACGCCCTGGGGCAGGCCATAGGCCTCCATGTGCCGGCGGCCTGCGAGAACGGCGCCATCGTTTTTCGCCCCGGGGACGGCGCCGAGGCGCTGTTCACGCCGGAGCAGTGGGAACGGATGTTCCGGGTGCGTTTCGCCCTCGATGAGGAATTCGTTCGGAACGGACGCGCCCGCCTGGCGGTGGGCAAGGAGGCCTGCGTAAGCCTGGTGCCAGCCGACCCCGGGACGGACGTGCCCCGGCTGATGCGGGAGGTGGCCGGGTTCCTGGCCCGACGGCTGGGCATGGACGGGGCCGAACTGCACTTCACCTATTCGGCGGGGGCCGTGGACATCACCCCGGCGGGGATCGACAAGGGGCTGGGGGGGCGGGCACTGGCCGCCGCGCTGAACCTGGGGCCCGACCAGGTGCTGGTCATCGGCGACAGCCACAACGACTTGCCCATCCTGGAATGGGCGGGCCGGTCGGCGGCCCCGGCCAACGCCATCGAGGAGGTCCGCGGCCGGGTGGACTACGTGGCGCCTGAGCCGTTCTGCGCCGGCGTGGTGGACATCCTGCGCCGGTTCACCGGCGCGCCGGACCGGGAGGGGTGACGCCGTGGGCTTCCTGGAACTGTTGGGCAGGGAGGTCCTGGTCTTCGACGGGGCCATGGGCACGATGCTCCAGGCGGCGGGCCTGCCCCCCGGCGGCTGTCCCGAACTGTGGAACCTGGAGCAGCCCGACGCCGTGCGCGCCGTCCACGAGGCGTACGTCGAGGCCGGCGCGCGGATACTCGAGACGAACACCTTCGGCGGCGCTCGCGTCAAACTGGCCCACTACGGGCTCCAGGACCGGGTCTTCGACATCAACTACCGGGCGGTCAGGGTCGCTCGGGAGGCGGCGGGCGGGCGGGCGCTGGTGGCCGGCTCCATTGGCCCCACCGGCCGCTTCGTCGAGCCCCTGGGCGAGATGACCTTCGCCGAGGCCTACGCCCAGTTCTCCGAGCAGGCCGAGGCCTTCGCCGCCGCCGGCGCCGACCTGGTGATCATCGAGACGATGGCCGACCTGGGGGAGATCCGGGCCGCCGTCCTGGCCGTCAAGGAGCGGACCGGTCTGCCGGTCATCGCCCAGATGACCTACGAGGCCTCTGGGCGGACGTTTACCGGCACCGACCCGGAGACGGCGGCCGTGGTGCTGCAGGCCGCCGGTGCCGACGTGGTGGGGGCCAACTGTTCCCTGGGGCCGGCCGAACTCGTCCAGGTGGTGGAACGGCTGACCGCCGCCGCCCGTGTCCCCGTGAGCATCATGCCCAACGCCGGCCTGCCCCGCCTGACCCCCGAGGGCGCGACCGTCTTCCCCATGGGGCCCGACGAGTTCGCCGCCTGGGGGCCGCGGCTGGTGGCGGCCGGCGCCGCGGTCGTCGGCGGCTGCTGCGGCACGACGCCCGAATACATCCGCCGGCTGGCCGGCGCCGTGGCCGGGCTGGCGCCGCCGCGGCCGCGCGGCCGCGATGTGACGGCGGTGGCCTCCCGCACCCGCAGCCTGTTCTTTTTCGATGAACGACTGCCGGTGATCATCGGCGAGCGCATCAACCCGACGGGGCGCAAGAAGCTGTCCGCCGACGTCGCCTCGGGCGCCATGACCCTGGTGCGCCAGGACGCCCGCGCCCAGGTGGCGGCCGGCGCCCACATGCTGGACATCAACGTCGGCGTGCCCGGCATCGACGAGGCCGCCGCCATGCGCCGGGCGGTGCTCGCGGTCCAGGAAGCGGCCGATGTTCCTTTGAGCGTTGATTCCTCCACGCCGGCGGCCCTGGAGGCGGGACTTTCCGCCTGCATCGGCAAGCCCCTGGTGAACTCGGCCTCGGGCGAAGCGAGCCGGCTGGAGGCGGTGCTGCCGGCGGTGCGGCGCTTCGGCGCGGCCCTCATCTTCCTGGCCCTGGACGATGAGGGGATACCGCCGACGGCTGAGGGCCGGTTCCGGCTGGCGGAGCGGGTATTGCGGGAAGCGGAGGCCGCCGGCATGCGGCGGGAGGATGTCTTCATCGACTGTCTGACCCTGCCGGTGGGGGCCGAGCCGGCGGCCGCCCTGGAAACCCTGAAGGCCATCCGCTTGGTCAAGGAACGGCTCGGGCTGCGCACCGTCCTGGGCCTGTCCAACGTGTCCTTCGGCATGCCCAACCGGCCGCTGCTCAACGCCACCTTCATGGCCATGGCCCTCAGGGAGGGCCTGGACGCGGCCATCGTCAACCCCCTGGACCCGGTGCTCATGGACGCCATCCTCGCTGCGCGAGTGCTTCTCATGCGGGACAGGGACTCCCGCGACTGGACCGCCGCCATGGCCGGCCGGCCGGCGCCGGCGCCCGCCGGCGCGATGCCGCCCCCGCAGCCCGGTTCGGATTCCGGGTTTCCGGGTTCCCGGATTTCCGGTTCGGCGCCCACGACGCCCGTGGCGCCTACCCGGGAAGGCGATCCGGCCCCGGCGTCGGGAGCCGCCCCGGCCGCGGGCGCGGTGGGGCCGGAGGGGTGGTGCGACCCCCTGGAGCTGTCCCTGTACCGGGGCGTGCTGGACGGCCACAAGGACGACATCGTCGCCCACGTCGAGCAGGCCCTGGCCGAGGGGCGCGACCCGATGGCGCTGCTCAACGGCGTGCTCATCCCGGCCATCGAGGAGGTGGGACGCCTCTTTGGCGAGGGAGCCTACTTCCTGCCCCAGCTCATGCTCTCCGCCGCGGCGATGAAGAACGCCTTCGAGCGCCTCAAGCCCGAACTGGCCCGCAGAAGCGGCGTGGCGAAGCCGCTGGGGACCATCGTCATGGCCACCGTGGAGGGGGACATCCACGACATCGGCAAGAACATCTGCAACGTCCTCCTGGAGAACCACGGCTTCCGGGTGGTGGACCTGGGCCGGGACGTGCCGGCGGAGCGCATCCTGGAGGCCGCCCGGCGGGAAAAGGCTGACATGGTCGGCCTCTCGGCCCTGATGACGACGACCATGCCCCAGATGAAGAAGGTTATCGACCTCTTCGCCGCCGAGGGCTTCCGGTGCCCGGTGATCATCGGCGGCGCCGCCACCGACAAGGAATACGCCCGCCGCATCGGGGCGGCCGGCCATGGCAGGGACGCTTCCGAGGCCGTCGAGGTGGCCAAGCGGGTGCTGTCCCTCTTCTACCCCGAGGTGAACGAGATGAGTCCCGCCGGCCGGAGCGGCGGCCCGCCGGATGCCGGGGCGGTCGGGCCGTGAGCGCCGTTCGACCGGCTGCGGGGGAGGGCACGGTGGCGGTCTCCTTCGCCGGCCGGACCCTGCTGCTCCCCGCCGTCGTTCCGCTGAACCGTTCCCTCTTCGACGCCGGCGCCCCGGTGGAAAGCCCCTGCGGCGGCCGGGGCAAGTGCGGCCGCTGCCGCATCCGCCTGGCGGGCGACGTCCGGCCCGATCCGACCGCCGCCGACCGCCGCTGGTTCACCACGGCCGATCTGGGGCGGGGGTTCCGCCTGGCTTGCCAGCACCTGCCCCAGCCGGGCATGGCCGTGGAAGCGGTCGCCGCCGGGGTGGCCGTCCCCCCCGCCGCGGGGCAGGCCGGCGCATTCGCCGCCGCTGAGTCGGCCGCAGCACAGGGGGCCGCGGGAGGAGCCTTCGTCGACGCGGCGCGCAAGGCCGGACTCATGGAGGCGGAGGCGTCCGCCGGCGCGGGCGGCTTTCCCCTGGAACCGCTGGTGGAGAAGGTTACCGCCGAGGTTGCTCCGCCGGCCCACGAGGACTACCGGGGCGACTGGGAACGCCTGTCCCAGGCCCTCCCGGAACCGCCCGCCGCACAGCCGTCCCTGGACATGCTGCGGGAATTGCCCGGCTCGCTCCGCCAGGGGGGCCACCGGGTGACCGTGGTCCGGGCGGGCGGACGCGTCCTGGCCGTCGAACCCGGCGACACCAGCCGGCGCCTGCTCGGCGTGGCCCTGGACATCGGTACCTCCACGCTTGCCGCCTCCCTGGTCGACCTGGCCACCGGCGTGGAACTGGCCGCCGCCTCGGCGCCGAACCCCCAAGCCGCCTTCGGTGCCGACCTGATGACCCGCCTGGGCCACGCCTTCCATCACGAGGGGCGGCGGGAACTTCAGAAGCGGGTGGTGGCCGCCCTGAACGACCTCATCCACGGACTCTGCCGCCGGCTGGACGTCGACCCCCCCTCCGTCTACGCCGCTTCCGTCGTCGGGAACACGGCCATGCACCATCTGTTCCTGGGCCTGGACGTCGAACCCCTCGGCCTGGCGCCCTACGTGCCTGCCGTCACCGGACCCCTGACGGTCGCGGCCGGCGAGGTGGGTCTGGCCATCCATCCCCGCGGCGCGGTGTACTGCCTGCCCTGCATCGCCGGGTTCGCCGGCTCCGACATAGCCGCCGTCCTCCTGGCCACCCGCCTCTGGGAGGCCGGGGCGCCGGTGCTGGTCATCGACCTGGGGACCAATGGCGAGATCCTGTTGGGCGACAGCACAGGCATACTGGCCTGCAGCGCCCCGGCGGGGCCGGCCTTCGAAGGGGGCGCCATCGCCCACGGGATGCGTGCCCTGCCCGGGGCGATCCAGGCCGTGGCCATAGACGATGATGTCCGTCTGGATGTCATCGGTGGCGGCCCCGCCCTGGGCCTCTGCGGCTCCGGCTTGGTGGACGCGGTGGCCGCGCTTTTGAACGCCGGCGTCCTTGACCCGTCGGGGCGGTTCCGGCCCGACCGGCGTGGCGCCCTGCCCCCGGCGGTAGCCCGGCGCCTTGACAAGGGGGGCAACTGGTTTGTCCTGGCCTGGCCGGGCGAACCGTCCGGCTCGCGCGCCCGGGACACCGCCGCCCTACCCGCCGGGGAAGCTGCCGGCGCGTCCGGCACCGCCGTCACCCTGACCCAGAAGGACGTGCGTCAGCTCCAGTTGGCCAAGGGTGCCATCCGGGCCGGGATCAACGTCCTGCTGACCGAACGGGGTATCCGGCCCGAGGACCTGGCAGAGGTGCTTCTGGCGGGCACGTTCGGCAACTACGTCCGGGAGGAGAGCGCCCTGGCCATCGGCCTCCTGCCGCCTGTCCCGGCCGAACGGGTGCGGCCCATCGGCAACGCCACCGCCGCCGGCGCCCGCCAGGCGCTGCTGTCCCGTGCGGCACGGGAAACCCTGGAACTGGTCGTCCGGCGCGTGCGCCACGTCCCGTTGGCCATGCGGCCGGATTTCCAGGAGGTCTTTATCGAGAGCACGACGTTTCCCGGATAAACGAAAGGAGGTCACGCCCTTGACCGATGCCACGAACCGCCCCGCCGATGCCGCCGGCCAGCCTACCGCCGGCCAGCCTGCCGCCGGTCTGCCCGCCGCCGGCCAGCCCGGCAACCCGCCGTCGGCCTCTGCGGTGGAAATGATGGAACTCGTCCTGCCCAACGACGCCAACCTCCTGGGGAACTGCCTGGGCGGGCGGGTCATGTACCTGATCGACATCGCCGCCGGCATGGCCGCCTCCCGCCACTGCCGGCGGGCGGTGGTCACCGCCTCCATGGACAGCCTCGACTTCCACCGGCCGATCAAGGTCGGCGACGCCATCATCCTCCAGGCCCGCGTCAACTACGCCGCCCGCACCTCCATGGAGGTCGAGGTCCAGGTCTACTCGGAGAACCTGCGCACCGGCGAGCGCCGGCACACCTGCACCTCCTACCTCACCTTCGTCGCCCTCGACGAAACCGGGCGCCCGGCCGCGGTGCCGCCGGTACGGCCCGAGACCGAGGCCGACCGGGAACGCTACCGGGCGGCCGAGGCGCGCCGCCGCGAACGGCTGCAGCGGATCGGAAGGGGAGAAGGCGGTGGCTGAGAAGGTCTTCCGCGACCCGGTCCACGACTTCATCACCGTCGAAGACGACCTGCTCCTGGCGCTCATCGACACGCCGGAGTTCCAGCGCCTGCGGCGCATCCGGCAGCTGGGCGCCTCCTACGGCACCTACCATGGCGCGGAACACAGCCGGTTCAGTCACGCCATCGGCGTGCTGCACGTCATGCAGCGCGTCCTGAAAAGGTTCCGTGACCTCGGCCTCACCCCGGAGCCGGTCGACCGCCTTGCCGCCTTGGCCGCGGCCCTGCTCCACGATCTGGGCCACGGCCCCTTTTCACATCTCTGGGAACATACCTGCTGCGCCCACCTGAGCCACGAAGCGTGGACCAGGCGCATCATCCTGGACGGCACCGGGGTCAACCGCGTCCTGCGCCGGCACGACCCGGCCCTGCCGGAGCGGGTCCTGGCCGTCCTGGACGGGACCCACCCGGTCCGCTACCTGTCCTCCCTGGTTTCGGGGCAACTTGACGTGGACCGCATGGATTACCTCCTGCGGGACGCCCTGTACACCGGCGCCACCTACGGACGCTTCGACCTGGAGCGGCTGATCTACACCATGGCCGTGGCCGGCGAGCAGGTCGTCGTCAGCCGCAAGGGCCTGGCCAATGTCGAGGAATACCTGCTGGCCCGCTACTTCATGTACTGGCAGGTCTATTTCCACAAGACGACACGCGCTCAGGAGGTCCTCTTCCGGCGCCTCCTGGAGCGGGTCCGCGACCTCACCCTGGACCGCGGCCCCGAGGCCGCGCCGGTCCCGCCGGCGCTGCGTCCGTTCCTGGCCGGCGCGCCCGGCCTGGGCGACCTGCTGGCTGTCGACGACGTCGACGTGCTCCACGCCGTCAAGATCTGGACGGCGGCCGCCGATCAGGTCCTGCGCGACCTGGCCGGGCGCTTCCTGAACCGGCGGTTGCTGAAGCCGGTTTTCGCCGACCCGGTCGATGACGCGCCCCCGGACGCGGTGGAGGCGGTCCGCGAACTGGTCGGGCGCCGCGGCTGGGATGCCCGCTACTACTTCGCCATTGACCGCGCCTCCGACGTGGCCTACGATTACTACGTCCGCCACCCGGACGGGGCCGCGGGCGGCGCCGTGAAAGGTGCCGGGCGCAAGGCGCCCGTGCCCATTCTGATCGTCGAAAAAGACGGCCTGATGCGCGAGGTCTCGGAGGTTTCACCGCTGATCCGCGCCCTGGCCGCCGGCCCGCGCACCGGTTTGAACCTCTTCGTGCCCGAGGACTGCCGGGACGAGGCCCGGTCGCTGCTGGTGTCCGGAGGTGCCGCCACCTGTTGACTCCCCGTGATGACCCGAAAGAAACCGGCCCGGCGGCCGGTCTCACCCTTGTCCTGGGCGGCGTCCGCAGCGGCAAGAGCCGCTTCGCCGAAGCGCAGGCCGCTTCCCGGGGCGGACGCGTTCTTTACATAGCCACCGGCGTGGTCACCGACGGGGAAATGGCCGAACGCGTCGCCTGGCACCGGACCCGGCGCCCCCCGGGCTGGCGGACGGTCGAGGCGCCGCGGGACCCGGCGGCCGTCCTGGCCGAGCACGCCCGCGGCGGGTTTGAAGCCGTGCTGCTCGATTGCCTGACGGGTTTCGTCTCCAACCTGTTGCTGGAGGGGCTGGACCGCGAGGCCATCCTTGAGCGTGCGGATTTGCTGGCCGTGGCGGCGGAACGCTTTCCCGCGCCGGTGATCGTCGTTTCCAACGAGGTCGGATGCGGTGTCGTGCCCGCGGCGCCACTGGGCCGCGCCTTCCGCGACGTCCAAGGGGAAGCGAACCAGCGCCTGGCGGCCCGCGCCAGCCGGGTCTACCTCTGCGTGGCCGGTATTCCCGTGCGGATAAAGTAGCCTCCTTGTGGCCGTCCCCCCCCGCGTGCTATCCTGATCTCGACGCGGAAGGAGGGCCCTACTTGGCTTCAGGCCCCGGGCGGGTGCTGATCTACGATACGACCCTGCGGGACGGTTCCCAGATGGCCGGCCTCGCCTTCTCCCTCAAGGACAAGATGCGCATCCTCGAGCGGCTGGACGCCTTCGGTATCGACATCGTCGAGGGCGGCTGGCCCGGTTCCAACCCCAAGGACATGGAGTTCTTCCGGCAGGCGCGCCGCCTCGGCCTGCGCCACGCCCGCCTGGCCGCCTTCGGCAGCACGCGGCGGCCCGGCCGGAAGGCGGCCCGCGACCCCAACGTGCGCGCCCTCCTCGATGCCGGCACCCCGGTGGTCACCGTCTTCGGCAAGAGCTGGGACCTGCACGTCACCGAAGCCCTGGGCACCACCCTGGACGAGAACCTGGCCATGATCGAGGACACCGTCGCCTTCCTCAAGGAACGCGTCGCCGAGGTCGTCTTTGACGCCGAGCACTTCTTCGACGGGTACAAGGCCAACCCCGACTACGCCCTGGCCGTTCTGCGGGCCGCCGAGCGCGGGGGGGCCGGCTGGCTGGTGCTGTGCGACACCAACGGCGGTGCCCTGACCCACGAGGTGGGGGAGATCGTCGGCGCCGTCGCGGCGGCTATTGGGACGCCGCTCGGCATCCACACCCACAACGACGCCGGGCTGGCGGTGGCCAACGCCCTGGAGGCGGTGCGCCGGGGGGCGCGGCAGGTGCAGGGGACGATCAACGGCTACGGCGAAC
>DYIH01000022.1:0-5684 GCA_020723785.1 Thermaerobacter marianensis | reverse complement strand
ACGCCAACCTGTGCACGATCGTCCCCAACCTGCGCCTCAAGATGGGATTCGACTGCCTGGAACAGGGGAACCTGGCCGGCCTGACCCAGCTCTCCCACTTCGTCAGCGAGGTGGCCAACCGCGCCCCCGACCCGTCGCTGCCCTACGTCGGCGCCAACGCTTTCGCCCACAAGGGGGGCGTCCACGTCAGCGCCGTTCTGAAGGATAGCCGTACCTACGAGCACATCGACCCGGAGCGGGTGGGCAACGCCCGCCGCGTCGTCGTCTCCGAACTGGCCGGACGCTCCAACCTGCAGTACCTTTCCCGGGACAAGGACCTGGGCCTGGAGAAGGGCGACGCGACCACGCGGGAACTGCTGGACCGGATCAAGGAACTGGAGTACCAGGGCTACCACTTCGAGGCGGCCGAGGCCTCCCTCGAACTCCTGGCGCGCAGGGCGGCCGGCGGCTTCCCCCGCTTCTTCGACCTCGAGGGCTTCCGGGTCATCGTCGAAAAGCGGCCGGATGGTCCAGCCTACGCCGAAGCCACCGTCAAGCTGCGTGCCGGCGATCGGACATACCACACGGCCGCCGAGGGCGACGGCCCCGTCGGCGCCCTTGACAACGCCCTGCGCAAGGCACTGGAGGGTGTCTACCCGGCCCTCAAAAAGATCAAGCTGGTGGACTACAAGGTGCGCGTGTTGGACGAGAAGGAGGGGACCGCCGCCAAGGTGCGCGTGCTCATCGAGAGCGGGGACGAGCACGAGACGTGGAGCACCATCGGTGTTTCGGAGAACATCATCGAGGCCAGCTGGCAGGCCCTGGCCGACAGCATCGAATTCGGGCTGTGGAGGCGCGGCCTCCGCGAGGCCCATCAGAAGAGCGGCTAGACGCCATGATCGTGGCCGCCTGCACCCTGGACCTTCTTATCCCCCACGCCCAGTCCCTCAAGGATAAACGCGCCGTCGTCAAGAGCATCCTCGCCCGCGTCCAGGTCCGCTTCAACGTGGCCGCTGCCGAGGTCGGGCGCCAGGACGCCCACCGTTTCGCCGTTCTTGGACTGGCGGTGGTGGGCAACGACGGCCAGGCGGCCCGCCAAGCGCTGGAGCACGTGGTGCGCTTCATCGAGGAGAACTTCCCCACGGAAGTGCTCCACGCCTCCTACGAAATCCGTTAGACGCGCGGATTGGAGCCTGTCGCACAACCCTGGTCGCCGGAGCGACCGATGGGGCTGCCAACCAGCCGTCGACACCGATAACGGAATGCCTGTCGGCGGGGATACGTCATCACCTCTGGACCGTGGGGTGTGAAGTACCTTTCTGACCACCGGCTGGGCCGCCCTCTCACTCACGATGGCCACCTGCCGCCGAGCCTGCGCGACTGGCTACCGCCCTTATTTGAGATACCGCCACGGATTCACCGGCTCGCCGTTGACCCGGACCTCGAAGTGCAGGTGCGGTCCGGTGGAACGACCGGTACTGCCGCGCAGCGCGATCGCTTGCCCCTTTTCCACGCGGTCACCCTCGGAAACCAGCAGCCTGGAGTTGTGGCCGTAGAGTGTCGACAGGCCGCCGCCGTGGTCGACGATCACCGCCCGGCCATAGCCTCCGTACCAGCGGGCGAGGGTCACCACCCCGGACTCGGCCGCCCGGATCTCACTGCCCGACGACCCGGCTATGTCGATACCCTTGTGCCACTTGCTTCCCCGCCGCCCATAGCCGGACGTCACCTGTCCGCTCACGGGCCAGGCCAGGCGCCCGCCACCGCTGCCGATCGCGGCGCCGTCGGAGTCCGCCGCGCCACCGGTTGCTTGCCGCCGCGGCGACACCGGCTTTTTCCGTTCCCTCTGATCCGGTGCCGGCTCGGGTGGCAGGATCTCTTCCAGATCGGATGGGCTGAGGAAGTCCTCCGCCTGGGGCTGGAGCACTTCCGCGTCGGCGGCGCCGGGAGGGATGTCCGACTCGGGGCCGACATCCTCCCCGTCTTCGATGACCGTCCGGGTTTGTGCAATGCCAATGGCGCTGGCCATGGCCGGACGGGCCCGCACAGCGGCTGGCGGGGGCGATGAGGGCGAGGCGGCGGCCGTCTGGGCGCTTCGGCTGGTTCCGGCGACGTCGGCGGTGGTTGGACCGGCCGGCGAGGCGTCTTTTGCTGGCTTCTGGGCTTGTGCCTGGGGGCGGAGAGCCACCGTGAGGGAGTTCAATGACAGGGACAGAACGAAAAGGATGGTGTATAACCACCGTGCTGAAAAGCGTGTGACGCGCACCGACAGACACTCCTTCTGAAAGCCTCGGAAGTTAGCTGACGGGTTCGGCAGAGAAGGTGAGCCTACCGCCGGCGCCGGCGGATTCACCCCAGGAAGCTTGCGTCCTCCCTACCTCCGGTTGTCAGTCCGGAGGATTCGGCTTCTTTTATATTAAATTGTTAAAGCATCACCAAGGTCTGTCTCCGTCAAAGAGTTTAGCCGGTATCATGCTTCAGGTCAAGCCATGGCGATAATTTTTCTTAATATGCCGTTTGCTAGCCAATTTATGCGGCTCTATGGCAGCGTGTCTCCTCGATCGAATAAAAATAGGGTTCCCATACATGGGAACCCTCAGCCGGGGCCACGGATTGTCATCCTTGCCCGTGACCGCCCGGGTCTCCCGCCCGCCCCCGCCCCCGGGCTCGGGGACTATGGGCGGTGGGCCAGGATGTTGAGGCGCTTCACGCGGCCGTTGACGACGTCCCAGTTGATGTTCTTCATGAATGTTTCGATGTATGCCTTGCGAGCCGTGCCGAAGTCGAGGAAGTACGCGTGCTCGTAGACGTCGAGGATCAACAGGGGGGAGCAGTCCCAGACCCCTTCGAAGTGGACGTCGGACAGGTAGTTGCGCAGCTTGCGGTCGGTCCAGTCGAAGGCCAGGACCACCCAGCCGCGGGCGGCGAGGCCCAGGCCCCTGAACTCGGCCTCCCACTTCTCATAGGAGCCGAAGTCCTTCTCGATCAGATCGGCGATCGGCCCGGCCGGGCGGCCGCCGGCGCCGCCGAGGTTCTCGAAATAGCCCTCGTGCAGGCGGATGGCGTTGGCGGCGAAGACCTCTTCCTTCTTGAGTTCGCGGATCAGGCTGTAGGTGCCGTTGGCCTCGGCCGGGTCGGCCTCGGCCACCTTGGCCTCGATCTCGTTCAGCTTGTTGACGTAGCCCTTGTATAGGACGTCGTGATGCTCGTCGATCTGGCGCTGTGAGATGCCCTCCAGGCGTGCCGGTTTCAGGTCCTTGGCCGTTCTCGTCATCCGGCGATCCCTCCCCGATCATCTGTGGCTGGCTAAAGGTTTGGCAGCGTGAGCCAGTTCCTATTCATTCTATTCAGTCCGGGTGAGTTTGTAAAGTGCGGTATTGCAAAAAGCCGGGCCATGGTCGACGACGCGCATTTCCCAGCAGCCGTGGAACACCGCAGGGGGGCTGGCACGGGCGGCGCGAATGAGATATCTTTGAACCATCATGCATGCGCGAGGCGGTGTTGCCGGCCGTCCCGCGGGACTGGGAGGGTGCCGGTGAAGGGGTTGCGGAAAAAGCTGGCGGCTGGCGGTTTCGTCATCACGGCGGAGGTGGATCCGCCGCGCGGCGCGGACGCGGGCGCCATGATCCAGAAGGTCAGCGCCCTGGCCGGCCGGGTGGACGCCGTGAACGTGACCGACTGCCCCATGGCCAACGTGCGCATGAACGCCATCGCCGCCGCGCACCTGATCCAGCAGGCCGCCGGCGTGGAGACGATCGTGCATGTCACCTGCCGGGACCGTAACGTCATCGGTCTGCAGGCCGACCTGCTGGGAGCCGCCGGCCTGGGGGTCGACAACCTGCTGGTCCTGACCGGCGACCCGCCGGACCGGGGCAATCACCCCGATGCCCGGGGCGTCTTTGAGGTGGACACGCCGGCGCTCGTGCGGATGGTGGCCGGCCTGAACGCGGGCGTCACCTATGCCGGGACGGCGTTGGAGACGCCGACGGACTTCACCGTGGCGGTGGCCGCCAACCCGGGGAGCGGCGACCTGGACCGCGAAATGAACCGCCTGGCCGAGAAGGTGGCGGCCGGCGCCTCCTTCGTCCAGACCCAGCCGGTCTTCGACCTGGAGACGGTCGAAGCCTTCGAGGCCAAGCGCCGGCAGGCCGGCTTGGACGTCCCCGTCCTCTACGGCCTGCTGCCCCTGAAGAGCCGCGAGTTCGCCCGGCGCGTGGCGCAGATCCCCGGCATCCGCATCCCCGACGCCGTCCTGCGACGGGTGGAGGAGGGCCCCGAGGGGGAGGGCCTGCGCGTGATCGCGGACCTGGCGGCCGCCCTGTACGGCCGCGTGCGGGGCATTCACATCTTCCCCATGGGCAGTGTCCAGAGCGTGTCGGTGATCGTCGACGCGCTGGCCGAGAAACGCGCCGTGGGTTGACAACGATGGGTCTTACTATCGATTTGAACGCCGACGTTGGCGAAGGGGATGCCGCCGCCGAGGAAGCCCTGCTGGCGCTGGTCACCTCGGCCAACGTGGCCTGCGGCTTTCACGCCGGGGACCCGTCGATCATGGCCCGCGTGGCGGCCATGGCCTGCGAACGGGGCGTGGCCGTCGGCGCCCACCCGGCTTTCCCCGACCGCGAGGGGTTCGGCCGCCGGGTCGTGGACCTGTCCCCGGCGCAGGTGGAGGCGGACGTCGCCTACCAAGTGGGAGCCCTGCTCGGGATCTGCCGGGCCGCCCGCGTCCCGCTGCGCCACGTCAAGCCCCACGGAGCGCTGTACCACCGGGCGGCGGGCGACCCCGTGCTCGCCCGTGCGGTCGTCCGGGCGGTGGCGGCGGTCGACCGGAACCTGGCGCTGTTCGTCCCTCCCCGGTCGGCGCTGGAGCGGGAAGGTGAACGAGCCGGCCTGCGGGTGGCCCGGGAGGGCTTCGCCGACCGGTGCTACCGGCACGACGGCAGCCTGGTGCCGCGGCATGAGCGGGGCGCCCTGATCGAAGACCCGGAGGAGGCCGCCCGCCAGGCGGTCCGTCTCGTGACGGAGGGGCTGCGCGCCGGCGGGGCGGGCGCCGTGCCGCTGGATACCATCTGCCTGCACGGCGACACCCCCCGCGCCTTGGCCATCGCCAGGTCGGTGCGGCGCGCCCTCGAGTCGGCCGGTGTGGTGTTGCGCCCCTTCGGGGATATCTAGAAGTTGGTGAGCGTTGCGAAAAGGGGCCGCCGGGTCAGTCCTCGCTGACCATCAGGGCGCAGCGTCCGTCCCGCTCTTCGATGAGGACGGCGGCGCCGGCTCCGTCAGGGAAGTACAGGAACGTGGCGATGGGCTGGCGACGGCGGGCCAGGTGCCGGCCCAGGTCCTTGGCCAGGATGTTGACATCCCTCGCCCCGTAGGGCAGGATGTGGGGCTGACCGGTGTCCCTGTGGATTTCCAGGCGGTCCGGGAGAGCCTTGACCGCTCGCACGCCGGTCACCTGAAGCTGACGCCGATTCCCGCCGCCGGTCCGGTGGAGCGCCGCCGTTGCCGTTCCCTGCTGTCCCGCCACGACCAACCCCTCCAGTCGCACAGAAGTCGATCCATGTTTCGACATCATTCAACAATTTCCTGCAGTCTCCACCCAGGTCAGGGCTGCGCCGGGAATCATTCCGTCACCGATAACATAGTTGAGGTGTCTCCGGCAGCGGGGCGCGACTCCCGGTGCAGGTCGTCGGGGACGCACCCCCGGT
>DYIH01000326.1 GCA_020723785.1 Thermaerobacter marianensis | reverse complement strand
GGCGGCGGCGGAGGAAGTGGCGGCCAGCGCCGGCGAGGTGGTCCGGGCGGTGGACAACGTGGCGGCGGTCACGGAGGAGAACACGGCGGCCACGGAGCAGATGGCGGCGTCCAGCGAGCAGGTGTCCAAGGCGGTGCAGGGCGTGGCCGCGATCTCGGAAAGGACGGCTTCCGCCACGGAAGAGGTGAGCGCCTCCGCGGAGGAGGTCAACGCCTCGGCTGAGGAGATCAACGGTTCGGCGCGCGGCCTGGCGTCCATGGCCCAGGAGCTGCAGGCCCTGGTTGGTCGCTTCAAACTTTGAACCGGGCATGGTCGAGGACCGGTGAAGGGCCGGGCGCTTGGCGAGGGCGTCCGGTCCTTCCCATTCTGCAGGCTCAGGCCTGGCCTGATTGAACTATTCAAGAAATTTTAAGAAATTACGAAAAAAATAGGGCCGGCTGACGGCGGGTCGATATGCGGGGCGTCGGCCGGGCGCCGATGCCGTCTCGGGGGGATGGGGTTGCTGCGCAGGAGCCTCTTGGCCAAGGTCTGGCTGATCCTGGGGGCGTTCTTCGCCCTGCTGCTGGTGATCTTCGCCATCAACTACACGATCGTCCGGGGCCAGCGCGGCGACGGCCTGGCCATCAACGTGGCCGGGGCGCAGCGGATGCTCACCCAGAAGATGGCCAAGGAGGCGCTGGCGGCGGTCGGCGGTGACGAGGGCGCGCGCAAGGCGCTCAAGGAGACGGCGGAGCGGTTCGATGCCGTCCTCAACGGCTTGCTCAAGGGCGGCGCCTCGCTGAACACGGCGTGGTCGGAGATCCCCGAGGTGCGCCGCCGGCTGGAGGCCGCCCGGGACCGCTGGCAGCCTTTCCGGACCCGGGTGGAGATCATCGCCGGCGGCCAGGACGGACCGCGCCAGCGGGAGGCCGCCGCTTATATCGCCGAGAACGACGCCGCCCTTCTGCAAGCCGCCAACGACGTGGTGGTGGCCATGCAGGCCGCCTCGGAGGCCAGGATCGACGCGGCGGTACGCCTCCAGGCCGTCCTGCTGGCCCTGGGCCTCGCCGTCCTGTTCGCCGGCTGGCTCCTGCTGGGCCGGTGGGTGCTCCGGCCCATCAAGCGGCTGACGCTCGCCGCCTCCGCCGTGGCCGGGGGCGACCTGGAGGTCCCGGAGATCCCGGTGCGCTCGGGTGACGAGATCGGGCGGATGACCGCCGCCTTCAACCGGATGGTGGCCAACCTGCGGGAGATGGTCGGACGGATCGGCGAGGATGCGGAGCGGAAGCGGGACATCGCCGCGGAAGTGCAGACGTCGCTCATCGGCGCATTCGGGACGG
>DYIH01000021.1:9449-15004 GCA_020723785.1 Thermaerobacter marianensis | reverse complement strand
ACGACGGCCGGCCCCTGACGACCGAGGACGTGGCCTTCACCGTCCGCCTGGCCCTCAACCCCGATTACCGCGGCCCTTACCGGGACCAGTTCCTGGCCATCCAGGGCGCCCGCGACTACCAGGCGCGCAAGGCCAACACCGTGGCCGGCATCCGCGTCGACGGGCCGCGCACGATCTCCTTCACCCTGGAGAAGCCTTACGGCCCGATCCTGACCAGGCTGGGGTACCTGCCCATCCTGCCCCGCCACCCCTTCCTGGGAATGCCGGTGAAGGCCATGGCCGATGCGCCGGCGACGCGCCGCAACCCCGTGGGCAGCGGCCCCTTCCGCCTGTCGTCCTTCACGCCCGGCGCCGCCGGCGTGGTGGCCGAGCTGGTGCGTTTCGACGGCTTCTTCCGCGGCCGCCCCCACGTCGACAAGGTGGTGTTCGCCGTCGTCGGGCCGCGCCTGACCGTCGAAGGCCTCCGCTCCGAGGCCATCGACCTCCTGCGACTGCACCCCAACGCCGCGCGGCCGGTGGCGGAAACCGGCCGCTACGTCCTGAACGAGGCGCCCTCGGGCGGCTACTATTACCTCGGCATCAACCTACAATACGCGCCCCTGGACGAGCGGCGCCTCCGCCAGGCCATCGCCTACGCCCTGGACCGCCAGGCGATGGTGCGGGACGTCTTCGGCGGTCATGGAACCCTGGTCCACGCGCCTGTTTTCCCCGGCTCCTGGGCCGAGGCGCCCGGTTTGAACACGTACGCCTTCGACCCGGAAAAGGCCCGCCGGCTGTTGCGGGAGGCCGGTTTTGCCGACACCGACGGCGACGGCCTGGTGGACCGCAAGGGCAAGGATCTGGTCCTGAACCTGCTGTTTCTCCGGGGCAAGGTGGTCGACGGCCAGGTGGCGGCCATGATCCGCCGGGACCTGCAGCGGGTCGGGATCAAGGTCTACGTCTGGCCTCTGGAAAGCAAGGACCTGCTGGAACGGGTCTTCGGCAAGAGGAAGTTTGACATCTACCTGCTGGATTGGGAGATGAACGCCGACCCCGACACCCAGGAGGTCTTCGGGGCCGGGGCCAGGGGCAACGCCGTCGGGTTCCGCCGCGGGCAGGACCTGCTGGCACAGGGCGCCGGCCGCGTCAGCCTGGACGAGCGGCGGCCCGTCTACGAGGACTGGACCCGCCTGGCCAACGAGGAGCTGCCCTATATCTTCCTCTTCACCGAGAACAAGATCCTGGCCGCCCACCGGCGGATCCACGACCTGGCCTTCTCTCCGCTGGGAACCCTGGACACCCCCGAGCGCTGGTGGGTGGAGCGATAGGGGCTACGGCTCGGTGACATTGACGCCAGACATTGATGCCGGCACCGCCTCATGGGGCCAAGCTCATCCGGTTGCCCCATACAAATGGCACGCCACCGAATGCCCTGGCGCCGCTTCGCGCATGGCCGGCGTTTGGACCGAACAGCGCTCCGCCGCTTCCGAACAACGCGGATGGAAGCGGCACCCGGCGGGCGGCCGGGACGGGTCGGGCGGCTCGCCGGCCAGCGTGGGCCGCCGCTCGCGGGCCGCCGCAGGGTCGGGCACGGGCACCGACGCCAGCAGGGCGCGGGTGTAGGGGTGCAGCGGGCGGCTGAAGACGGCTTCCACGGGGGCTGCCTCCACCGCCTGTCCGGCATACATCACCACCACGCGGTCGCACGTCCCGGCGATCACCCCCAGGTCGTGGGTGATGAGGAGCACGGCCATGCCGAACTCGCCGCGGAGATCACGCAAGAGTTCGAGGATCTGCGCCTGCACGGCCACGTCGAGGCTGGACGTCGGTTCGTCGGCGACGAGCAGGGACGGGCGGCAGGCCACGGCCATGGCGATCACCGCCCGCTGGGCCATGCCGCCGGAGAGTTGGTGCGGGTACGCGGCCGCCGCCTTCTCCGGCGCCGCCATCCCGACCCGGCGAAGCGCGGCGACCGCTTCCCCGGCAGCCTCCCGCCGGCCCAGCCCCTGATGCAGGCGGAGCACCTCCGCCACCTGGCTGCCGATCGTGAGCAACGGGTTCAGGGCGTTGATGGGGTCTTGAAAGATCATGGCGATCTCCCGCCCCCGCACCCGGCGCATGGCCTTTTCCGTCTTGCTCAGGAGGTCTTCGCCGCGCAGGAGCACCCGTCCCCCCGTGATCCGGCCCAGCGGGGGGACGAGCCCCAGGAGCGACAGGGCGGTGACCGTCTTCCCGCACCCGCTCTGGCCGACCAAGCCGAGCGTTTCCCCTGCGTTGATGTGAAAGGAGATGCCGTCGACAACCCGGACCGGGCCTTGGCGTCCGGGGAAGGCGACCTGCAGGTCCCGGACTTCCAGCAAGGGCGCGGTCACGGACCATCGCCCCTCCCTCGCGCGGTCCTGTTTCCTGATCCGGTGAGCACCGGCGCGGCGCCCCGGCTCAGCCCCGCCGGACCGCGGGGATCGAGCCAGCGCCGCAGACCGTCTGCCAGCAGGTGCAGGGCCAGCAGGGTGAGGAAAAGGGCCAGACCCGGCGCCAGGACCAGCCACGGAGCCATCATTGCGTAGGTCTGGCCCTGGTTCAGGAGGTTGCCCCAAGTGGGCGTGGGGGGTTGGATGCCGAAGCCGAGGTAGCTGATGGCGGACTCCACGAGAACGGCGTTGGCCAGGGCGAGGACGCCGGCCACCAGGACCGGCCCGGCGGCGTGTGGGAGCAGGTGGCGGAACATGAGCCGGGCGCCGCCCACCCCCAACGAGCGGGCGAAAAGGACGAAGGGCGCCGCCCACCCCCAACGAGCGGGCGAAAAGGACGAAGGGCGCCGCCCGCAGGACTCGAAATTCATTGCGCACCAACCGCGCGACGGCCATCCAGCCGAAGGCGCCGATGATGATCGTGACGACCGCGGGGGTGGCCGGGGCCGGGCCCGCGAGCGCCATCAAGACGATGAGCGCCGGGAAGGCGATGAAGAGGTCGGCCAGACGCATGAGAAACACGTCGGTCCACCCGCCGCGATACCCCGCCAGGGCGCCGGCCGCGCATCCCACGAGGACGGCGATTCCCGCGGCCGCCGCCCCCACGGCCAGGGAGGTCCGGCCCCCGTAAAGGACCCTGGCCCAAACGTCCCGTCCGAGGTCGTCGGTCCCCAGGGGATGGCCTGGGGCTGGCGGTTGGAGCACCGCAATCGGGTCCATCTCGACGGGGCCGGCGGGGGCGATCCATGGGGCGGCCATGACGAGAATGGCGAGGGCTCCGAGGAGGGCGGCTCCGGCTGTCGCTGGAGCGCCGGGCGTCCCGGTCCCGGCCGTCCGCGTACCGCTCCGCCGCAGGTGCGTGCCCTGGGTTTCGCCGCCTTCAACCATGGCGCACCCGCGGGTCCAGGGCGCCGTGTAGGAGGTCGGCCGCCAGGCTGGCGAGGATGGTCAGGGTGGTGACGAAGACGAGGACGCCCATCACCACCGGGTAGTCGCGGCCGAGCAGGGCGGTCTGCATAACCCGGCCCAGCCCCGGCCAAGCGAACACCGTCTCCGTGACGACGGCCCCGGTCAGCACCTGGGGCAGTTCGACCGCCACCACGCCGAGCAATGGCGTGACGGCGTCCGGCAGGGCATGGCGCAGGAGCACGACCGCCGGAGGCAGACCCCTGGCCCGGGCAGCGCGGATATGGCCCCGGGCCAGGACGCCGAGGAAGCCGGCCCGGACGTAACGGCTCCAGGCGGCGGCCAGGGGCAGCGCCAGGGTCGCCGCCGGCAACACCAGGTGGCGGAGGTGGTCCCCCAGGCTGAAGGGCCGGCCCGGCTCGCCGTAACCCGCGGAGGGCAGGACCCCCCAACCGACGGAGAAGGCCAGGGTCAGCAGGAAGGCCCAGAGGAAGACCGGCAGCGAGAGGACCAGGTAGGCACCGGCGGTAACGGCCCGGTCCAGGCCGGAATGGGGCCGCAGGGCGGCCAGGAGACCAAGGGTGAGGGCGGCCCCCAGGGCCAGCAGGGCGGCCGCGCCGGTCAGCTCCAGCGTCGGCCCCAGGGCGCGGGCGACGACCTCGAGCACCGGCTGGCCGGTGCGGATGGAACGGCCCAGGTCGCCCTGGAGGAGGGCCTGCAGCCAGATCACGTACTGGACGGGCAGGGGTCGGTCCAGCCCCCACCGGTCCCGCAGCAGGGCGACGTCCTCCGGGCGCACGCGGGGGTTGGCCGCCAGGGCGGAGAAGGGATCCCCGGGAGCCAGGCGCATCAGTAAAAATGCGAGCAGCGTGGCCCCCAGCAGGAGGGTTGCGGCCTGGAGGGCGCGTTGCGCGGCGAGGCGGATCCACATCAGCGGCTCAACCACCATTCCCGGGCGTTCCATAGATTGCCGTAAAGGGTCGGATTCGGCTTGAAGTTGCGGATATCCTTCCTCGCGGCGGCCAGGTCGGCCTGGTAGTAGAGGGGGACCAGCGGCACGTCCTCGTCCATCAATTCCTGGACGCGCCAATAGGCCCGTTGCCGTTCCTCCCGGTCGAGGGTGGCCCGGGCTGCCTCGGTGAGCCGGTCCACCTCCGGGTTGCGCCAGCCGACGACGTTCAACCCGTCGGGCTTGTCGGCCGACGGGATCTGGCTGGAGTGCCACAGGTAATAGTCGTCGGGATCGGTTCCCGAGGCCCACGTCCAGATGCCGGCTTCGAAACGGCGCCGGGGCACGACCTCGCCGAAGAACGTCGTCGCCTCGTAGTTCCTGATCAGCACCTCGACCCCGGCTTCCTTCAACTGTTGTTGGATCAGCTGCTCCAGCCGCTCCCGGGTCCGGTTGCCGGCGGTGGTCGAGACGGTGAAGCTCAGGCGCCGGCCGTTTATCTGATAGATGCCGTCCGGGCCGGGCCGCCAGCCGGCCTCCTCCAACAGGCGCCGGGCCAGTGCCACGTCGCGGCGGGTGACCGGGATGTTGGGGTTGTAGGCCCAGGAGAGCGGCGCCTGGTCCCCGGTGGCCACCTGCAGCCGGCCCTGGAAGAGTGTCCGGACGATGCCCTCTCGGTCGATGGCCGCCCGGATGGCCCGGCGCACGCGGACGTCCCGGAACAGGGGGTGGTCCAGGTTGAAGCTCAGGTGTTCCCATATGACGCCCGGCGTGACGTGAACCGCCACCCCCGGTATCCCCTCCACCAGCTCGAGGTGAGCCCAATCGAACCCCTGGATGACGTCGGCTTCCCCCGTCCGGATCTGGGTGGCCAGTTGCCGGGTGTCCGGCACGAACTTGAAGACTACGGCGTCCAGGTTGGGTGCTCCGGCGAAGTGATCGGGGTTGCGCTCCACGGTGATGTGGCTGCCCGGGACCCATTCCTTGAACTTGAAGGGGCCGGTGCCGATCGGGTGGCGGTCGAAGGGGTCGTTATTCAGGTCGCGTGAACTCTCCAGCAGGTGGGCCGGCAGGATGAACCCCCCGACGCCTGAGCTGAATAGCGAACGGTAGTCGGGGAATAGCCCCCTGAACCGGATCACTACCGTATGGTCGTCGGGGGTTTCCAGGGAGTCGATCTGGTCGTAGCCGGAACGGACGACCACGTTGACCTGCGGGTTCATGATGGCTTCGTAGGTGAAACGGACGTC
>DYIH01000021.1:0-9439 GCA_020723785.1 Thermaerobacter marianensis | reverse complement strand
GGGCCGGCCGTCGTGCCAGGTGACTCCCTTGCGAAGACGGTAGGTGACGGTCATCCCGCCGTTCTCCACGCGCACGCCGCCGTTTTCCACCGTCGGAACCGTCTCGGCCAGGTCGGGAATCCAGTTCATCCGATCGTCCATGCGCAGAAGGCCGTTCATTACGAGCGAAAGGACATCGCCGGCAGCGCCCATCACCGTCAGAAGGGGGTTAAGGTGGTCGGGCTCCTGGGGCTGGGCGTAGACCAGCCGCCCGCCCCGGACCGGCTCGGCGGCGGGGACGTCCGCGGCCTTTCGCGGCTTGTCCGGCGGCGCGGCGGGCCGGCCCCCGCAGCCGGCGGCCGCGAGCATCACCGTCAGGGGGAGAAACGCAAGAAGTATGACGTTGACCGAGTATGTAAGCCGACGCCCCGTTTTCACTGGCACCTTCCCGCCCCCTGCCGCATTCCTCCTCCATCTTGGTTGGCGGCCCCACCGGTCGCCCCGCGACCCAGGTCGTGCGACAGGCTCAATGGCGACATAAGTTTTCTTACCCCGGCAATGTTCTATTCGTTTATATCGTGATAATAGGGTGAAAGCATCACTCCCTGCACCACCGCGAAGAGCCCGGCAGCGATTGCGACGTCTCCCGGGCTGAAGAGCACCGGCAGGGGGATCTGGGGTGGGAAATGGATGACGTCCCCGAGGAACGCCAGGCGGGTGGCGGCCGTCTGCAGCCCGTGGATGTAGTCTCCCGTGCCGGCCAGGAAAGCAGCCGTCCGCGTCCCTCCCAGGGCGGCGAGCCCTTCCGCCGAAACGGGCATCCGGCCGCCGTTGGCGGCGATGACGATGAAGTTGGCCAGGGCCCCCAGGCCGACCAGCCCCATCCCGCGTAACCGCCGGTTGGCCCAGATACCCGCGAAGAGCAGACCATAGGAGCCCAGGTGCAGCCAGGGAGCCAGCGGGGCGAGGGCGATCCAGCCCCCATGGCCGGCCCCGGCCAAGCCCAGCTGGATGGCGAAGGCCGCCAGGATCAATTCCAGATGTCGCCAGGGAACCTCCGCCAAGCGCCGCACCCGGCCGCCCCGCAGCCGGGCAACGATGACCGCTATGACCAGGATGGTCAGGAACACGGCAACCCACCCCCGCCTCCACTCCCATTGGCCGGCGGTCCCGGCCGTGCCCGGCCGCCCTCCAACGCCATGGCGGCCTGGGCTTGCGCCGTTTCCACGGCGGTCACCATCGACTGGCGGAATCCCGGATCGGCGGCCAAGCCCAGGAGCACGTCGACGACCTGGGGGTCGAATTGCTGGCCGGCGCACCGCCGCAGCTCGGCGCAGGCCGCTTCCCAAGGGAGGCTCTCTTTGTACGTGCGTCTGGACAACATGGCATCGAAGGCATCGCACACAGCGATAACGCGGGCCTCAAGAGGTATCCGCTCCCCGGTCAACCCATCGGGGTAGCCCTGCCCGTTCCAGTGCTCGTGGTGGTGGGCCACCCACCGCCCCACCTCCCCCATCGCTTCGGCGTTGGCCAGGATGCGGCCGCTCAGGACAGGGTGGTTCTTCATCTCGGCGTATTCCTCGGGGGTGAAGCGGCCCGGCTTGAGGAGCACCTGGTCGCGGATGCCGATCTTGCCCACGTCGTGGAGGATGCCGGCGTAGCGTAGGAGCTCGACCCGGTTCTCCGGCAGGCCCATGGCCCGCCCGATGCGGGCCGCCAGTTCGCCCACCCGCTCCGAGTGGCCGGCGGTGTAGGGGTCCTTGGCGTCGAGGGCGGCGGTCAGGGCGCTGATCGTGCCCAGGAAGGCCCGTCGCATGTCGTTTTGGAGTTTGAAGGCGTACTGGGCCACCAGCAGGGGCAGGAAGAAGTAAGCGGCGCCCAGGTAGCCCACGGAATTGAAGACGGCGGCCAGGATGATCCCGAGGGGGGCCGTGCCCAGGTAGTTGGGGACGATGGAGCGAACGTACAGGAGCCAGGTGTCCCAGAGGGGCATCCTGTCGCGCAACGAGAGGAAGAGGACAGCCGAGGTGACGTTGACCAGGAACATGACCAGGGCGCTGCCCAGAGCCGGCAGGAGATCGCGGGCCAGCTCCGGGGTGCCCGGGGTGCCGCCCAGGGCCAGGTAGGCGACGCCGGCCAGCCCGGCGGAGAGGCCGATTTGCGCCCGGTTGAAGAGGACCACGTGCCACTTGACCTTGCCGCTCAGCTCTTGCGCGTCGAGGGTGGCCAGGCCGGCCACGACGGTAGCGATCCCGGGCCCGAAGAGCAGGGCCGTGGCGTTGCCGAGCGGGAAGGTCACCGAAACCGCTCCCTTACCACGGGGCAGGGGGATCCGGAGGAATTCGGCCAGGGCGATCAGCACGGCGAAAAACAGCACGCCGCCCCACGACACCCCCGAAAAGTCCGGCGGGACCTTCCAGAGGAAGAGTAGGGCGGCGAGAAAGTAGACAAGCCCAACCGCGACGACGATCTGCTCGCGCCTCATGGCCGACCCCCATCAAAGGCGGGTGGGGGTTAGTATACCTTGATAATCGCGCCTCCCGCGAGAGCCAGGGCGAGGAGGCCCACGATCGCCTTCACCAGGCGTGCCATCGTCCCCCACCTCCTTTCTTCTTCGCTTTTTTCCGATCGGCTCCTGCCAGCCAGGAGCATCTTGTACTTGTCCAGGTAATGATCTTCATTCAACTTTGGAAGAGAAATTCCTGCAAGTCGGTATAAATTTTTTTGGGTTGTTTTCGATACAAATTAGTTGGAGTTAATTAGTGATCGTTTGAACAAACGACCACCGAGTGGCGCGGGAACGAGGTGGCGGGGCATCTCTCTTGGCACCCGAGGGGACGACGCGCGAGATGATCGGGCATGGGTCGAATCCATCCTATC
This sequence comes from Thermaerobacter marianensis, assembly GCA_020723785.1. Lineage (GTDB taxonomy): Bacteria > Bacillota > Sulfobacillia > DYIH01 > DYIH01 > DYIH01. The sequence goes on along the minus strand of DYIH01000021.1, from coordinate 6,580 downwards.
ACGGCGCCCGCCGCCGGCCAAGGGGGTGTGAGAAAAGTTGAACTTGAGCACCGGCCCGCCGTGGCGGTATGATGCCCTTGTGAGGGGGCGCGCCGCGCCGTGGCAATCATCGAAGCCCGCCAACTGACCAAGGAGTTCCGCAAGTTCAAGAGCCGGCCGGGGCTGGCCGGCGCCTTCCGCGACCTGTTCACCCGGCGCTACGAGACCGTCCGCGCCGTGGACGCCATCGACCTGACGGTGGAGCCGGGGGAGGTGGTCGGCTACATCGGCCCCAACGGTGCCGGCAAATCGACGACCATCAAGATGTTAACCGGCATCCTGGTGCCCACCGCGGGACACCTGCTGGTCAACGGCTGCGTCCCGCACCGGGAGCGGGAACGCTTCGTCCGCACCATCGGCGTCGTCTTCGGCCAGCGCAGCCAGCTCTGGTGGGACATCGCCGTGCGCGAGTCGTTCCGGCTGCTGCAGCGCATCTACGGCGTGCCCGACGCCGAGTACCGGCGCCGCCTGGACGAGCTGGCCGGCGTGCTGGAGCTGGGGGACCTGCTGGACGTGCCGGTGCGCAAGCTGAGCCTGGGCCAGCGCATGCGCTGCGAACTGGCCGCCGCCCTCCTGCACGGCCCGTCGTTGCTCTTCCTGGACGAGCCGACCATCGGCCTGGACGTGGTCGTCAAGCTGCGCATCCGGGATTTCCTGCGCGAGATCAATGCCCGCCACGGCACGACCATCCTGCTGACGACCCACGACCTGGCCGATATCGAGGCCCTCTGCCCGCGGGTGGTCATCCTGGACCGGGGCCGCATCCTCTACGACGGCGCCCTGGACGCCATCAGGCGGGACGGGCAGGGGCTGGAGGAGGTCGTCCGCGCCATCTACCAGGGAGAGGCCGTTGGCGGCGGCGCGGGCGCGGGTCCGGGAGGGAGGCGGGTGCCGGAGCTGGGAGGTGGGCGGGCGGCCGAAGGCGGGTCGGCGGTCGAACCCGAGGGCGGGCGGCAGTACGGGGCCGGGGGAGCGGGCTGATGGCGGCTTACCTCGAGATGATGCGCATCCGGTTTCTGGCCATGCTCGCCTACCGGGTCAACTATTACAGCGGCGTGGTCATCTATGTCGTGTACATCGGCTCCTATTACTTCATCTGGCAGGCGGTGTACGCCGGGCGCGCGGCGCTGGGCGGGCTGACGGCGGCCCAGATGACCACCTACCTGGCGGTGGCCTGGATGAGCCGCGCCTTCTGGTTCAACAACCTCGACCGGGAGATCTCGAATGAGATCCGCGACGGCACCGTGGCCGTCCAGTTCATCCGACCGTACAACTACCTGGTGGCCAAGCTGGCCGGCGCCCTGGGGGAGGGGCTCTTTCGCCTGGCCTTCTTCGCCGCGCCGGGCCTGGCCGCCGCCGCCCTCGTCTTTCCGGTGCGCTTCCCCTCCGACGCCCGCCTCTGGGTCGTCTTCGCCGCCGCCACCCTCCTGGCCTTCGCCGTCAACTCCCTGTTCAACGTCATCGCCGGGCTGGTGGCCTTCTTCACCCTGAACAACACCGGCATCCTCCACACCAAGCGGGTGCTGGTGGACCTGTTCTCGGGCCTGTTCCTGCCCCTCGGCTTCTACCCGGCGTGGGCCCAGGACGCCCCGCGGTGGCTGCCGTTCCAGGCTATCAGCTACCTCCCCAGCCTGGTCTTCACCGGCGCCCTGCGGGGCCCGGAACTCTGGCGGGCCCTCGCGGTACAGGCGTTCTGGATCGCCGTCCTGGCCGTGGCCGCCGCCTGGCTCTGGCGCCGGGCCGGACGCCGCCTGGTCGTGCAGGGGGGGTAGCGAGGATGGCCCTACGGGGTCTGGAGATGGCCCGGTACCTGCCCCTGATCGCCCGCTTCGTCGCCCAGAACCTGAAGAGCCGGTTGGCCTACCCTGCCGACTTCTGGACGGGGCTGGCTTCCGACCTGGTTCACCAGGCCGCCAACCTGGTCTTCATCCTCGTCGTCTTCCAGCACGCGCCGAGCCTGCACGGCTGGCGCCGGGAAGAGGTCGTCTTCATATACGGCTACTTCCTCGTGCCCTTTGCCGTGTTCCACGCCACGGCGGCCAACCTATGGGACTTCGCCGACCGCTACGTGGTCCGCGGGGAGTTCGACCGTGTGCTGACCCGGCCGCTGCCCAGCCTGCTCCAGGTGTTCCTGGAGACGATGGAGCTGGAGTCGCTGCTGGGCGCCGTGACCGGCGTGGCGGCCATGGCCTGGGCGGGGAGGGCCCTGGGCCTGGACTGGCGGCTTGCGGACCTGGCGATCTTCCCGGTCCTGGTGGCGGGCGGCGTGGCGATCTATTACGGCATCTTCATCGCCCTGGCGGCGGTGGCTTTCTGGACCGACAGCCGCACCGGGCTCATCCCGTTATTGTGGAACCTGAACGCCTACGGCCGTTACCCGGTGGACATCTACAGCCGGCGGCTGCGCTTCGTCTTCACCTGGGTGCTGCCGCTGGCCTTTGTCGGTTTCTTCCCGGCGGCTTACTTCCTGCGGCGGGGGGCCTGGGGCTGGTACGCCGCGCTGACGCCGGCCGTCGGGGCGCTGGTTCTGGCCTTCGGGGTCGCCGTCTGGAGCGCCGGCGTCCGCCGCTACCGCGGCGCCGGGTCGTGACTTGGCTTGGGGGCGGTGAGCGGTAATGCTCGACCCGGTCGCTGTTGGTGCACCGGGTATCCGAGACGCTTCCCGGTGAAGTACTTCACTTGTTCGCAGGCCTTGTAAAGCCTGGGTTTCTGTACGGTGAGGTGCTTCACCCTCCGGGATGCTCCGTCCACCAAGGGTCCGAAGCAGGTGAAGTACTTCACCGAGAAGCAAGTCGGAAGGTGTGGCGGCGGCAGGGAGGTGGAAGGAATTCCCTCATCCTCCGGCGAATTGACTCCTCCTGGGAAGGGGGGATGTCGGATGCCCGCAGCGCTGCGGATGCAGATCGCTGAGCAGGTCAGAACAGCCATCATCTTCGGTCTCTTGCGCCCGGGCCAGAAGCTGCCTTCCCATCGAGAGATGGCGGACCGGCTGGGGTTGAGCACGGCGACGGTGCGGGATGCTCTGCAGGAGCTTCACGATGCGGGGCTTATCGAGAAGCGGACCGGCCAGGGGTTATTCGTGGCCGCCGACCTGACTGTCGAGCCGGAGATCGGCGCCCTGCCCCGGCTGGCGCGTCTGCAGGGCATGCGCAACGCGGCCGCCGCGTATCGGGCCGGCCTGCAGGGCGAGGCCGAGGAACGGGCACGGCGGGCTGGTGCGTTTGCGCCGCAGGTGGTCCACCACGGAGGAAAAGGGCCTTTGCGACTGGAGCGGCAATGGGTCGGCGCCCGCTTCCGGCAGGCCGTCCGCCAAGCCATTCATGCCGGACTCACCCTGCAGGAGGTCGATGATATGTACCGGGCGGCCGTGGAATGGGAGATGCGGCCGCGCTGAGTGTTCGCGGCTGTCGATGACGTGTCGGCGGTGGTCGTCGCCGTATGTTATAATGATGCGCGGTTGCGGCCGGAGACGAGGTTCCGCCGGATTCCGCAGGGCCACCGCCGGCCGACCGGCAGGGCAAAGGGGGCGCCCGCACTGAGCATCGGCAAGGATCAGGTCCGTCACGTGGCCGATCTGGCCCGTTTGGCGCTGCACGACCATGAGGTGGACGAGCTGTCCGCCCAGCTGAGCCGCATCCTCGAGCACATGGAAAAGCTGCGGGAGCTGGACACCACCGGCGTTCCGCCTACGGCCCACGTGCTGCCCCTGCGCAACGCGTGGCGCGAGGATGCGCCCCGGCCCGGCCTCTCCGTGGAGGAAGCCCTGGCCAACGCTCCCGAACGCGAAGGCAACTGCTTCAAGGTGCCCAAGATCGTCGACACCGGGGGTGACGGCCGATGAGCCTCTGCGACCTGACGGCTCGCGAGCTGCACAGGCGGTTGGCCGCCGGGGAGATAAGCGCCGCCGAGGTGGCCCGGGCCTGCCTGGAACGGATCGACGCCGTCGAGCCGGAGGTGCGGGCCTTCATCACCGTGACGGGCGAACGGCTGTTGGCCGAGGCCGAGAGGATCGATGCCGCCCGGCGGGACGGCGAGGCCCTGCAGCCCCTGGGCGGCCTGCCCGTGGCGATCAAGGACAACATCGTCGCCCGCGGCGTGGCCACCACCTGCGCCTCGCGCATCCTGGAGAATTTCGTCCCGCCCTACGACGCCACCGTCGTTGAACGGCTGGCGGCGGCCGGCGCCTGTCTGGCCGGGAAGACCAACATGGATGAGTTCGCCATGGGCTCGTCCTGCGAGAATTCGGCCTTCTTCCCCACCCGCAACCCGTGGGACCCGAAGCGGGTGCCCGGCGGGTCCAGCGGCGGTTCGGCGGCGGCGGTGGCGGCCGGGGAGGCCGTCTTCGCCCTGGGCTCGGACACGGGGGGGTCCATCCGCCAGCCGGCGGCTTTCTGCGGGATCGTCGGGATGAAGCCCACCTATGGGCGCGTTTCCCGCTACGGGCTGGTGGCCTTCGCCTCGTCCCTGGACCAGATCGGCCCCCTGACCCGCGACGTTACCGACTGCGCACTGGTCCTCAACGCCATCTGCGGCCACGACCCCCGCGACAACACCTCGGCCCCCGAGCCGGTGCCCGACTTCACCGATTCCCTGACGGGGGAGGTGCGGGGGTTGCGGGTCGGCGTGCCCCGCGAGTACTTCGGCGAGGGGATCGACCCGGAGGTCAAGGGCGCCGTCGGCGCGGCCATCGACCTGTTCGCCGAGCTGGGCGCCCAGGTTGACGAGTGCAGCCTGCCCCACACCGAATACGCCCTGGCCGCCTACTACCTGATCGCCCCCGCCGAGGCCTCCTCCAACCTGGCGCGGTACGACGGCGTGCGCTACGGCCACCGGGCGGCCGCCGGCGACTTCGTCACCATGTACAAGAAGACGCGCCAGGAGGGGTTCGGCCCCGAGGTGCGCCGCCGCATTATGCTGGGCACCTACGCGCTCAGCGCCGGGTACTACGACGCCTATTACAAGAAGGCGAGCCAGGCGCGCACCCTGATCCGGCGGGACTTCGAGCAGGCCTTCGAGCGCTTCGACGTCCTGGTCACGCCGACCTCGCCGGTGACGGCTTTCAAGCTGGGCGAGCGGGCCGCCGACCCCCTGGCCATGTACCTGGCCGACGTCTGCACCATCCCCGTCAACCTGGCCGGCCTGCCGGCCGTCTCCATCCCATGCGGCTTCCAGGAGGGGCTGCCCGTCGGGCTGCAGATCATCGGGAGGGCCTTCGACGAGAGGACGGTGCTGCGGGCCGCGTATGCCTTCGAGCAGCACACCGACTTCCACCGGCGGCGGCCGCCCCTGGCCCGCGCCGTCATGACGTCCGGAAAAGGCCTGTGGGGGGTCGTGCGATGAGCCCTTTGGCGGAAGCGGTCGAGAGGAAGTACGAGACGGTCATCGGGTTGGAGGTCCACGTGGAGCTCTGCACCCGCAGCAAGATGTTCTGCGGCTGTCCGGCCGCCTTCGGCGCCGAACCAAATACCCAGGTATGCCCCGTCTGCCTCGGGCTGCCCGGCAGCCTGCCGGTGCCCAACGCCCGGGCCGTGGAGTTCGCCATCCGCGCCGGGCTGGCCCTGAACTGCGAGATCGCCTCCTTCAGCAAGTTCGACCGCAAGAACTACCACTACCCGGACATGCCCAAGGACTATCAGATCTCCCAGTACGACCAACCGATCGCGCGCAACGGCCACCTGGTGATCCGGGTTGGCGGGGCGGAGCGGCGCATCGGCATCCGCCGCCTGCACATGGAGGAGGACACGGGGAAGTCCCTCCACGAGGGCGTGGCCGGCGGCAGCCTGGTCGACTTCAACCGGGCCGGCGTGCCGCTCGTCGAGATCGTCTCCGAGCCGGACATCCGCTCACCGGAGGAAGCGCGCCTCTACCTGCAGAAGCTGCGGACGATCATCCTCTACACCGGCGTCTCCGACGTCAAGATGGAGGAGGGCAGCCTGCGCTGCGACGCCAACATCTCCCTGCGGCCGGTGGGCGCGACCGGGTTCGGCGCCCTGGTGGAGATCAAGAACATGAACTCCTTCCGCTCGGTGCAGCGCGCCCTGGAATACGAGGCGGCCCGCCAGGCGGCCCTGCTCGACGCCGGCCAGCGCATCGCGCGGGAGACGCGCCACTGGGACGAGGGGCGCGGCGTCACCTTCTCCTCCCGCAGCAAGGAGGAGGCTCACGATTACCGCTATTTCCCCGACCCGGACCTGGTGCCCCTGGAGATCGGCCGCGAGATGGTCGACCGCATCCGGGCCGCGATGCCGGAGCTGCCCGACCAGCGCTTCGACCGCTATGTGGGGTACGGCCTGACGGAATACGACGCCGGGGTGCTGGTGGAGGACCGGCCCCTCGCCGCTTTCTTCGACGAGGCGGTGGCCGCCGGCGCCGATCCCAGGGCGGCCTGCAGTTGGATCACGGTCGAGCTGCAGGGCCTGCTCAACAGCGAGGGGTGGAGCTTGGCCGACGTCAGACTGACCCCGGCCCACCTGGCCGAGCTGATCGGCCTGATCGCCAAGGGGACGATCAGCGGCAAGATCGCCAAGGAGGTCTTCGCCGA
>DYIH01000020.1:14429-15163 GCA_020723785.1 Thermaerobacter marianensis | reverse complement strand
CGTGGTCGACATGCAGGCCGAACTGGCCGGCGGCAACCGCGGCATCTTCAGCGCCCGCCTGGAGGAGGCGGTGCGGGAGCGGCTGGCTCGGCGGGAGCAGGTCATTCTCTTCCTCAACCGGCGGGGCTACCACACCTTCGTCCTCTGCCGGGAATGCGGCCACGTCCTGCGCTGTCCGCACTGCGACGTCTCCCTGACGATGCATCTGGGAGCGCCCGACGCGGGCGCCGGCGGGGCGGACTCGGGTGCCGCGGGTTCAGGCGGGGCGCGGGCGGCGGGCGCGGCTCCGCTGCGCTGCCACTACTGCCAATACGAGGCCGCGGCGCCCGCGGGTTGCCCCCACTGCGGCGGGCGCCACATCCGCTACTTCGGCGCCGGCACCCAACGGGTGGAGGAGGCGGCGCGCGCCCTTTTCCCGGGGGCGCGCGTCCTGCGGATGGACGTGGACACGACGGGCAACAAGGGCGCCCACGAGCGGATCTACCACCAGTTCCGGCGGGGCGAGGCCGACATCCTGGTGGGGACCCAGATGGTGGCTAAGGGATGGGATATCGGCGGTGTTACGCTGGTGGGGGTGATCAGCGCCGACACCTCCCTGCACCTGCCCGACTTCCGCAGCGCCGAGCGCACCTTCCAGCTCCTGACACAGGTCGCCGGCCGAGCCGGCCGGGGCGGCGCCCCCAGTGAGGTCATCATCCAGACCTACGCCCCCGAACACTACGCCGTCCAGGCGG
>DYIH01000020.1:4706-14359 GCA_020723785.1 Thermaerobacter marianensis | reverse complement strand
CAGGCGGCGGCCCGCCATGACTACGCCGGGTTCTACCAGAAGGAGATCGAGGTGCGCCGCCAGCTCGGCTATCCGCCCTTCGGCCACCTGACGCGGCTGGTGGTGGCCCACCCGCTGGCGAAGGAAGCCGAGCGCCTGGCCGGGCGCCTGGGGGAACTGGCCGCGCCGGCGCTGGCCTCCCTGGGGAACGGCTACGAGCTGCTCGGACCGGCCCGGGCGCCCCTGGGTCGCCTCCACGGCCGGCACCGCTGGCACCTGCTGCTGAAGGGGCCGGACCGGGAAGCGCTGGCGCAGGTGGTGCGCGAGGTCATCGCGCCGCCGCCCGGCGCGGCCGGGGCGGGCGCTGGCGGCAGGGCCGCGGGGCTGGTGGCCGACGAGGACGCCCTGGTCAGCGTGGACGTGGATCCGGTGCAGATGCTGTAAGGTGGCCAACCATTGCCCTCTCCCGGCGGGGATGACCTCACGCCTCACATGGGCGGTGAAGTATCCAGAAGCCGCACCGTGTATTCCTCGCACACTTCGCGGGGATGACCTCACGCCTCACATGGGCGGTGAAGTACCTCACTTCCTGAAGAGCCTTATCCCGCGCGGGTTTCAACGAGGTGAAGCACTTCACCGCCCAGCGGACGCAACGGGGACAAGTCCCTCGCCGCTTCCGGCGGCCTCTGCGTTGCCCCGGCCCGCGAATTGCCGTACCATGCAGTTAAGACGGGTATCCCTCTGACGCGCCGCTCGCTGAACGAGACGAATGAGGCTGGCCTGGGACGCGCCGCTCGCTGAACGAGACGAATGAGGCTTGCCTGGGACGCGCCGCCCGTCGTGCGTGCGGCCCGGCGCGTGCGGCCCGGCGCGCAAAGTGATGGTGAATCGCCTTGTCCGACGACGTGATGGAAATACTGACGGTGGGCCACCCGGTCCTGCGGAAGAAGGCCAAGCCGGTGCGGCACATCAATCAGAGCGTCCGCGACCTGCTCGACCGGATGCTAAGGACGATGTACGCCGCCGACGGGGTGGGCTTGGCCGCGCCGCAAGTGGGCGTCAGCAAGCGGATCATCGTCTTGGACGTGGGCGAGGGGCCGGTCGAACTGGTCAATCCGGAGATCACCCACGCCGAGGGCGAGCAGGTGGGCACCGAGGGTTGTCTCTCCGTACCCGGCAAGGCCGGCGAGGTGCGGCGGGCCAAGACGGTGCGGGTCACCGGCCTGGACCGCAACGGCCACCGGGTGTGGCTGGAGGGCAACGACCTCTTCGCACGGGCCATGCAGCACGAGATCGACCACCTGGACGGCATCCTCTACACCGACCGGGCGGAACGGGTCTGGGACGTGCCGCCGGAGACGGCGCTGCGGATCGTGTTCATGGGCACCCCGGAATTCGCCGTGCCCATCCTGGAAGGACTGGTGGCGGCCGGCTGCGAGCCGGTGGCGGTGGTCACTCAGCCGGAGAAGCCCCGCGGCCGCGGCCTGGAGCCCCGGCCCTCGCCGGTCAAGGTGGCCGCCCTGGCCTGCGGGCTGAAGGTGCTGGAGCCGGAGCGTGTCCGCGACAACCCCGGATTCCTGGAAGAACTGCGGGGGCTGCGCCCCCATGTCATCGTCACGGCGGCCTACGGCAGGATCCTGCCGAAAGAGGTCCTGGACCTGCCGCGCCTGGGGTGCTTCAACGTCCACCCCTCGCTGCTGCCCCGCTACCGGGGTGCGGCGCCCATCCACCGGGCGCTGATGAACGGCGACGCGGTGACCGGCGTGACCATCGTGCACATGAGCGAGGAGATGGACGCCGGGGACATCGTCCTCCAGCAGGAGGTGGCCATCGATCCGGACGAGGACCGGGGCGCCCTGGAGGCCCGCCTGGCGGCCATCGGCGCGGAACTGATGCTGCGCACCCTGCGCCTGCTGGTCACGGAGGGGTTGCCGCGGCGCCCGCAGGACCCGCGCCTGGTGACCTACGCCCCGCGCGTCGGGCGGGAGGAGGAGCGCATCGATTGGGACCGTCCGGCGCAGGAGGTGGTCAACCGCATCCGTGCCCGCAGCCCGCGACCAGGCGCTCATACGGTGATAGATGGCGCGCCGCTCAAGATCCTGCAGGCCGCCGCTATCGCCGGGTTGCTGGCGGGGCAGCCGGGGGAAGTGGTGGAGGTGCGGCCCGGCGAGGGGTTCGTGGTGGCCGCGCGGGACGGGGCGGTGCTGGTGCGGACCGTGCAGCCGGCCGGCGGCAGGGTGATGCCGGCGGCAGCCTACCTCAACGGCCGGCGCTTGGCCGTCGGCGCGCTGTTGGGGTAGAGATGCCCAACCAGGGGGGATGGTCATGTCACCGCGCACGGGGCGGAAGGCGCCGCGGGGCACGGGGCGGCGCTCCGGCTGCGGGGAACGCGGTCCGGCGCCGTCCCAAGCACGGGACCTGGCCCTGCGCACCCTGCACCGGGTGGACGTTGACAAGGCCTATGCCTCCCTGGCCCTGGGCGAGGTCCTGGAGGCATACCCCGCGGACAAGCGTGAACGCGCCCTGGCCACCGAGCTCGCCTATGGTGTCTGCCGCCGGCTGAACACGCTGGATTACCTGATCGGTTGCTTCTCCCGGCGGCCTGTGGCTGAGCTGGACCCCTGGGTGCGCAACGCTCTTCGGCTGGCGGTCTACCAGATCGCGTACCTGGAACGGGTGCCGGCGCCGGCCGCCGTCAACGCGGCGGTGGAGCAGGCCCGGCGGTTCGCCAACGCCGGCGCCGCGGCCTTCGCCAACGCCGTCCTGCACGGCTACCTGCGGGGCCGGGAGGCGGTGCGCTTCCCCGACCCGGATACCGACCCGGTGGGCCACCTCAGCCTGGTCCATTCCCACCCGGAATGGCTGGTGCGACGCTGGCTGGCCCGCTTCGGGTTTGATGGCGCACGCCGGCTGCTGGAGTTCGACAACACGGCGGCGCCGGTGACCGTCCGGGCCAACCGGCTGCGCACGACGCCGGAGGACCTGGCCGCGCGGCTGGCCGCCGAGGGGGTGGCGGCGCGGCCGGGGCGGTGGGCGCCGGAGGCCCTGGTCATCGAGGGCTTTCCCCGCCTCGAGGAGTTGGCCGCTTTCCGCGAGGGGCTGTTCCAGGTCCAGGACGAGGCCGCCATCCTCGTGGGCCGGGCACTGGACCCCCGGCCCGGAGAAACGGTGCTGGACGCAGCCGCGGCGCCGGGGGGCAAGGCCACCCATATCGCGGAGCTGATGGGCGGCCGCGGTCGGGTCATCGCCAACGACGTCCACCCCGGCCGGCTGGCCCTGATTGAAGCAAGCTGCCGGCGGCTGGGCATCGGCTGCGTGGAGACGGTGGCCATGGACGGGCGGGATCTGCCGGGGCGGTTCGCGGGGGCGGCGGACCGGGTGCTGCTGGATGCGCCGTGTTCCGGGCTGGGGGTGCTGAGGCGCCGGCCGGACGCCCGCTGGCGCAAGTCGGAGGCGCTGATCGCCGATTTGGCCGGTTTGCAGCGCGAACTCCTGGCGGCGGCCGCCCGCTGCGTGCGGCCGGGCGGGGTGCTGGTCTACAGCACCTGCACCCTCGAGCCCGAGGAGAACGGTGCCGTCGTTGACGCCTTCCTGAACGGGAACCCGGACTTCGCGCCCGAGAGCCTGGCGCCCCACCTCCCGCGGGAGCTCGCCGGGGAGGCCGGGGTTGCGGACGGGCGGGTGCAATTGCTGCCTCACGTTCACGGCATTGACGGCTTCTTCATCACCCGCTTGCGCCGCTGTCCGTCGACGGGCGCCGGCCGGGCAGGAATCGGGCCATGACATCGCGAAATGTAAAAAATCGGGGCCGCCATCAGGCCTCCGTGCCTGTCGGTGAGAGCAAGGGATGGGCCATGGACAAGCCCGACCTCAAGGAAATGAGCCCTTCCGAGATGCGGGCCTTCTGCGAACGCCTGGGCGAGCAGGCCTACCGTGCGCGGCAGGTGTTCCGGTGGGTGCACGGGCGGGGCGCCGTCGATTGGCGGGAGATGACCAACCTGCCCAGGGCGTTGCGGGAGCGGCTGGCCCGGGTGGCGGTCATCGGCCGCGCCCGCGTCCTGGAGCGCCAGGAGGACCGCGGAGACGGCACCGTCAAGCTCCTGCTCGAACTGGCCGACGGCGAGACGGTCGAGACGGTGCTTCTGCGCCATCGCTACGGCAACAGCGTCTGCGTGTCCACCCAGGTCGGTTGCCGCATGGGCTGCGCCTTCTGCGCTTCCACGGTGGGGGGGCTGGTGCGGCCGCTCACGGCGGGAGAGATGGCCGAGCAGGTGCTGGCGATTCAGCGCGACCTGGGGGCGGCGGAGCGGGTCAGCCACGTGGTGCTGATGGGCATCGGCGAGCCGTTGGAGAACTACGACGCGGTGGTCAAATTCCTGAGGCTGATCCACGAGCCGGACGGGCTGGGCATCAGCTATCGGAACATGACCCTCTCCACCAGTGGTTTGGTGCCCGGCATCAGGCGGCTGGCGGGGGAAGGCCTGCCCGTCACCCTGGCCGTATCCCTGCACGCGCCCAACGACGAGCTGCGTTCCCGGCTGGTGCCGGTCAACCGCCGCCACCCGATCGCGGAACTCCTGGCGGCCTGCGACGAATACGCGGCGCGGACCGGGCGCCGGGTGACCTTCGAATACGCGCTGATCGACGGGGTCAACGACCTCCCCGAGCTGGCCCGGGAACTCGGCCGCCTGTTGCAGGGGAGGCTTTGCCACGTGAACCTGATCCCCCTGAACCCCAGCGGGCGGGGGCTCGCCGGGTCACCCCCGGAACGGGTACGGGAGTTTCAGGAGATAGTGACGCGTTACGGTATCAGCACGACGGTGCGGCGGGAACTGGGCGCCGGCATCGACGCCGCCTGCGGCCAATTGCGGCGGCGGCGCGCCGCTGGATTCGGGGTCCCCGTCACGCCCGACGGGCGTGACGGGGTGTAAGGGCGGGGCGATAGCATGCGGGTCAGTCTGGCCAGCCACGTGGGCCGGGTGCGCGATCTGAACGAGGACCACCTCTGCGTCTGGGACGTTCCCGGACGCCCGGATCATACCCTGCTCGTGGTGGCGGACGGCATGGGCGGCCACCAGGCCGGCGAGGTGGCCAGCAGGCTGGCGGTGGACTCCCTGCGGAGGTACCTGGCCAAGGCCCTGGCCCCGGACGCCGCGCAGGCGGACCTGGCCCGCCGGCTGGCCGGCGCCATACGCGCGGCCAACCGCAAGGTCTACCGTCACGGGCGGGGCCGCATGGACCTGGCCGGGATGGGCACGACGCTGACCGCCGCCCTGGTGGCCGGCGACAGCCTCTTCCTGGCCCACGTCGGGGACAGCCGCGCGTATATGATCCGCGGCGGCCGCATCCGGCAACTGACGGACGATCACTCCCTGGTGGGCGAACTGCTCAGGACCGGCAGCCTCAGCGAGGCCGAGGCGATGGCCCATCCCCAGCGGCACATGCTGACCCGCGCCCTGGGGGTCGAACGGCAGACTGCGGTGGACGTGGTCCGCGAGAGGCTGGAGCCGGGCGACCGCTTGGTCCTGGCCACCGACGGCCTGACCGCGCTGGTCTCCGCGGACGAAATCCTGGCGGCGGTCACCAATCCCGCGGAGGATTTCGATCAAGTGGCCGCCCGGCTGGTGGGCCTCGCCAACCTGCGTGGGGGAATGGACAACGTGACAGTAATCGTGGCAGTCATCTGATTCCGCATGATGATCGCGGGGAGTGAGGGCAAAGCGGGATGTTGCTGATCGGGCGGGTTCTCAACAACCGGTACGAGATCGAGGAACGCCTGGGCGGCGGCGGCATGGCCGTCGTCTACCGGGCCCGCGACGCGTTCCTGGGCCGTCCCGTGTCCATCAAGGTGTTGCGTGAGCAGTTCGCCAGCGACGCGGACTTCCTCGAGCGCTTCCGGCGGGAGGCCCAGGCCGTGGCCAGCCTCTCCCATCCCAACATCGTTTCCCTCTACGACGTCGGCCAGGACGGCGACGTTCATTACCTGGTGATGGAGTACGTGGAGGGCCGGACCCTCAAGGACCGCATCGCCCACGACGGTCCCTTGCCGGCGCGGACCGCCGTCGAGGTCGCCCGGCAGGTCCTCGATGCCCTGGAGCACGCCCACCAGCAGCAGGTGGTGCACAGGGATATCAAGTCCCACAACATCCTGCTGGCCAAGAGCGGCCGGGTGAAGGTGGCCGACTTCGGCATCGCCCGCGCCACCAACGGCGCGACCCTGGTGCATACCGGCAGCATCGTGGGGTCCGCCCATTATTTCTCGCCGGAGCAGGCCCGTGGACGCGCTGTCGACGAGCGTTCCGACCTCTACTCCGCGGGCGTCGTCCTGTACGAGATGCTCACCGGCAACGTTCCCTTCCAGGGGGACAGCCCGATCTCGGTCGCCCTGAAGCACGTCCAGGAGGAGCCGCCGTCGCCGCGCGATGTCAATCCCGCGGTTCCGCCCGACCTGGAGAAGGTGATCAAAAAGGCCTTGGCCAAGGACCCGGCCCGCCGCTACCAGACGGTGGGGGAGTTCCGGGCCGACCTGGATGCCTGGTTGGCCGGCCGGCCGGTCGAAGACGGCGGCGGCTGGGAGGACGAAACCCTGGTGGCCGGCCCCGACCGCGCATGGAACGTGGATCTACCGGACTCCCGGGTATCGACGGACGGCGTCGCCGAACGGCGCCGCGCCGGCCGTCATAACGCCGGACGGCCCCCCGCCGGCGGGCGCCTCAAGCTCGTGGCCCTGGCGGTATTGGCCGCCCTGGCGCTGGCCGGCTACGGCGTCTACCTTTTCATGAGCTGGTTCCAGGTGCCGGTTGTCAAGGTGCCGGACGTGCGCGGCATCGACCAGGTGGAAGCGGGCAAGAGGCTGGAGGCCGCCGGGTTGCGCGCCGCGGTGCTGGCCCAGCCTCACAGCGACCAGCCGGCCGGGATCGTGATCGGACAGAAGCCGGCCCCGGGCGAGGAGGTCAAGCGGGGGCGGGAGGTGGGTCTGACCGTCTCCCGCGGGCCCGAGTTCGTCACCGTCCCGGACGTCACGGGCCAACCCCGTCAGACGGCCCAGAACCTCCTGAATATCGACGGTTTCAAGATCGTGGAGAACTCCGGTTATCACGAAACGGTGCCCAGGGATTACGTGATCAACCAGAACCCCAGCGGCAACAGTTCCGTGAAGCGGGGCAGCACGGTCTTTCTGACGATCAGCAAGGGGCCGCCGCCCCCGCCCTTCGGCATGCCCGACCTCATCGGGAGCACCCTTGAGGACGCGCTGAATACCCTGCAGCAGCTTCGTCTGACTCCCCGCCAGCAGGCCCGGGAGCTGTCCGGGTTCCCCGAGGGCCGGGTGGCCCGGCAGTCGCCGGTCCCGGGCGCCACCGTGCGCGAAGGGGATGCGGTCGACCTGGTCGTCAGTTCGGGATGTGCCGCCGTTACCCAAAAGACCTTCCCGGTCACCGCCGACGCGCCGGTCGCGGTGCGCGTCACGGTTGCGGACCAACTGGGCCAGCGGGTCGTCTATGAAAGGAGCCATCAGCCCGGCGACCAGGTGTCCTTGCAGGACATCTGCTGGGACGGCACCCTGGGGCGTCTTACGGTTTACTACGGTGACCAGATTGTCAGCCAGGAGGTGTTGGTCCCGGGAGGTTGAAAAGGCGCCGCGGGTGGGCCTTTTCACGCGCCTCGAGTGGTCGCCGCCGTATGACACAAGGGCTGATCGTCAAAGCGTTCAACATCTGGTACCGGGTGGCCCTCCCCGGCGGGCTGACCGCCGACTGCCGCCCGCGCGGCCGCCTGCAGCCGCCGGCCGGCCGGCCGGAGGAGGCGGGCCGGCGCCCCGAGAGGCGGTCCGGGCGCGGTGACCCGGATCGCTCCCGCGTGCTGCTGGTGGGGGACCGGGTGGGCGTGACGCTGCAGCCGGACGGCACCGGCGTCATCGAGGAGGTGCTGCCCCGCCGCAGCGAGCTCCTGCGCCCGCCGGTGGCCAACGTGGACCAGGTGCTGGTGGTGTTCACCAGCGTCGAGCCGCCCTGGAATTCGGACCTGCTCGACCGCATCCTGGTGCAGGCCGAACGGGAAGGGTTATCGGCCGTTCTGGCCTTGAACAAGGTCGACCTCCTGAGCACCAAGGCCCGGGAGGATGCCGAGGCCCGCGTGGCCGTTTACCGGTCGGCGGGGTACCCATGCATCCTGACCAGCGCCCTCACGGGAGAGGGGGTCGAGGCGTTGCGGCCGTACCTCCGGGAGAGGATCACCGTGGTCGCCGGCCAGAGCGGGGTCGGCAAGTCGTGTCTGCTCAACGCCCTGAGGCCGGGATTGACCCTCCGGACCGGCGCGGTCAGCACCAAGGCGGGGCGCGGCCGTCATACCACCCGCCACGTGGAACTCCTCCCGCTCGACGGCGGCTGGGTGGCCGACGCCCCCGGCTTCAGCCGCCTGGACCTGTCGTACATCCCCGGGGAAGACCTCGCGGGCTGCTTCCCGGAAATTGTCCGGGAGGCCGCCGGCTGCCGCTTCCGGGGGTGCCTGCATGTGCACGAGCCCGGCTGCGCCGTCCGCCGCGCCGCCGGGGCCGGTGCCATCCACCCCGACCGCTACTCCCGCTACACCTCTTTCCTGGCCGAAATCCGCGCCCGTGAGGCCCCCCGCCGCTGACCCTCCCCGTTGCCGGCTCGAAAACGGCCGTCGGCTGTTGCGCCCGCAGGGTGCGGCAGCAGACGGTGGGAGCGCGCAGGGAAGCAACGCAATATACTGGGAAAGCGAACGGCCGGCCGCGGGGCGGCGCGCTTGGCGCAGGCGCGCGGGGGTGAGGGCATGGGGCGTTGGACGGCGCGCGATTACCGCAAAGCCATCGGGTGGGTGGTTTTCTCGGCCGGCGGCATCCTCGTCCTGCGCTTCCTGCCCTGGTGGCTCTGGGTGGTGCTGGCCGGCGGGCTGACCATGTGGACCGGTGTGGTGCTCATCCGCGGTCGATGAGGAATGCCCGTCCGAACCTTGCGGATCTAGTGGGAAGCGAGGTGAGGGGGATGCGGCGGGTTTACGCGTTGAGGATGCCCGGGTTGTTGCTGTCGCTGGTGCGTTCCGTGACGGGGCTGTTCGGGCGCCGGTGAGCCGGGTTGTCCGCGTTCGACACGTGGCGTCGCTGGGCAACGTAGCGTCGCGGGACAACGTGGCGTCGCCGGGCCGCTGAACCGGGCGGCGTGGGGCGCGGGAGACCACCGGGTGCGCCGGACCCGGCGAGGGCTTTAGCCGTGGGGAGGTTCAGGGGTGGGGTAATCGGTCAGGCGGGAGCGGCGTCCCGGTCCAGCACCAGCCGGGCGGCGCCCAGGACGCCGGCATCGTCCCCCAGCCGCGCCGGCACCACTTCCAGGCCGGCGGTCACGGCCGCGAAGGCCCGCCGGCGCATCTCGGCCGCCATCCGCTCGTGGAGCAGGTCCCATGCGGCGATCATGCCGCCGCCCAGCACGATCACCGAGGGGTTGAAGGCGTTGGCCAGGCCGGCCAGCCCGATGCCGAGGGCCGCGGCCACGTCTTCGATCACGGCCTGGGCCGCGGCGTCTCCCCGGCGGGCCGCGGCGAAGACCGCGCCGGCGTCCCGCCCCGTCCGCCGGCGGATGCCGCTCCCCGAGGCCAGGGCCTCCAGGCAGCCCCGGTTGCCGCAGCCGCAGGGCGGGCCGCCGGGGTCGACGGTCAGG
>DYIH01000020.1:0-4696 GCA_020723785.1 Thermaerobacter marianensis | reverse complement strand
GTCCGCCCGGTGAGCAGGCGGCCGCCGACCAGCGCGGCGCCCCCTATGCCGGTGCCCAGCGTCAGAAGCACGGCGTCCCGGTGCCCCCGGGCGGCGCCGAGCCAGGCTTCGCCAAGCAGGGCGGCGTTGGCGTCGCGGATGTGGCGCACAGGCAGGTCGAGGGCGGCGGCCAGCATCCGGGCCAGGGGCACCTCGCGCCAGCCGGGCAGGTTCGGCGAGGTGACGATCGCACCCCGGTCGGCGTCGACGGGGCCGGGGGTGGCCAGCCCGACGCCGACGGGGTCCGCCGGTTCGCCCTGCCCGGCCAGCAGGCGGCGGGTCGCTCCCGCCATCCGCGTGACGACGGCGTCGGGTCCCTCCGCGGGCGCGGTGGGCACCCTGACGCGGCCAAGGATGCGGCCGGCGGCGTCCACGGCCGCGATGCGCATGTTCGTGCCGCCCATGTCGATACCCAGGGCGATCATCGTGTGTCACCCGCCCTGTCGTACACAGGGCCACTTGGCAGCCGATCCATTGGCCGCCGAACGCCCGGCCGTTCGATGACATATTCGTGGCCGAACGGAGCCTGTTGCACAACCTTGGTCGCGGAGCGGTCAGCGGGGCCGCCAACCGAAACAGGATCTTCTCCAGCGGGGAGCATCGCTTGAAAAGTGGACGGCCCCACCCGTTGGCTGAAGGATTCTATGCCTGGGTGGCCAATCCTCCCACCGAACCTTTGGGTTGAGTCGAGGTGAGAAACGGCATGGCGGCCCGGGCCGAGGAGGCCGCCCCGAAAAGCGGGTTCCGCGGCGAGGGATGACCCCGGTTTCTGGTATACTTGATACTATACTTGATCCGGCAGTGAACATGAAAAGGGGCGGGTGTCGATGTGGCGGGAGGCTTTTCGGGAATTCCTCGCCCCTCTGGCCGAGGCGGTGACCGGCCATTACGGCTCGAACCTGGTCAGCCTGGCCGTCTTCGGCTCGGTTGGACGGGGGACGCCACGGCCCGATTCGGATATCGATCTCTTGATCATCTGCCGTTCACTGCCCCCGGGGCGCATGAAGCGGATGGACGATTTCATGGCCGTGGAAGATGCGCTGGCCCCCCAGTTGCGGTCTTTGAGCGAACGGGGAATCCACACCACCCTCTCCCCGGTGATCAAGACGGTGGCGGAAGCCCGCCAGGGCAGCCACCTGTTCCTGGACATGATCGACGACGCCCTGGTGCTTCGGGATCAGGAAGGGTTCCTCAAGACGTTGTTGGACGATCTGCGCACCCGGCTGGGGAAGATGGGCGCCAGGCGCCTCCGGCGCGGGGCGGTCTGGTACTGGGTGCTCCGGCCCGACTCGCGACCGGGGGAGGTGTGGGACCTGTGACCAACGATTCCTTGGCGCGGGCCTACCTGACCAAGGCCGAGAAACGGCTTCTCATCCTCGATGTGCTGCACGGCGTCGAGGCCTACTCGGATGTCGTCCGGGAAGCCCAGGAGATCGTGGAGCTGGCGACCAAGGGCATGCTGCACGCCGTGGGCATCGATCCACCCAAGTGGCATGACGTGGGTGGCTTGCTCGTCGAGTACCGGGACAAATTTCCCCCGGCCGTTGCCGCCGAGCTCGACGACGTGGCTTTGGTCTCGCGCCGCCTGCGCAAGGAGCGAGAGCTGGCCTTTTATGGCGATGTGGACTTCATCCCGACGGAGGCCTATACGGCGGATGACTCGATGCGGGCCATACGGGAGGCCGGGATGGTCGTCGCCCTGGCCCGCCGGTCCATCGCCGAGCTCGATAACACCTGACGGGAGGGTCTTGCGATAACCCGTAAGCCAAGCGTTGAAAGGGCTGCCGAACCCGAGAAAAAACGTTTTACCCCCTGGGCATAAAAATAGGGTCAACCACGAGGAATGACCCCTTCATGGAGCAATTGAGCCTGTTGCACAAACCGGACCGGAGGCTGAAGGGGGGGCGGCGGCCATAAGCTCATGGGCGTACTCACAAGGTTGCACAAACCGGACCGGAGGCTGAAGGGGGGGCGCCGCCCCAGAACCGTGGTTAGGGTATTTTTTATACCGAAGTCTTTGATGAGTGATGATCAATTTTTACCCCAACTCACCCTGGACGGGTGGATTCCCGGGCCAAAATTTGCATATTTACTACCCGTATGGGTATCCAGGGCCGGGGTCAAACAGAGTTCGGGTAAAATTTGAACCCTTGGTTGACCGGTAACGTGTTAAAAAATTACCTCAACCAGCAGAGCCTGCACACAAATCCGGTTCTGGCAGGGATGAAAGCGCTGGATACAGAATACCACCTCAAAACGCAACCGAGATGACGGGGTGGGCCGATGGCCTACAACTTCCGCATCGTGGTATCGCAAGACCCTCCCTGACGGTGGCGATTTTGACGGGATCATCGGGTCCATTTATACTACTAGAAACGGCAACCTGATTCTGAACGGCGAGGATGGGGAGCGCCCGCAGGGCCGGACGCCAGAGAGGGGGGCCCGCGGCCGGCGACGGTCGCGGCTGGGAGGCCTCCTCGGAGGGCGGCGGGCGGTCGCCCCGGAGCCGCCGGGCCGAGGGCGGACGCCGAAAGCGACGCCGGGTAGGCTCCGGCCGGTGGGCCGAGACGCCCATCGTTATCAACGGGAGCGCCGCCGCTTCACCCCGTCCGGTCGGAGCGGCGGAACGAAGGTGGCACCGCGGAAGGAGACCCTTTCGCCCTTTGGGGACGAGGGTTTTTTATTTTGGGCGGTTCCGGCGGGGCGGCCCGCCGGGCGCGAAAGGGAGATCCGAGTGAGCGTGCACGAAACGGGTAAGACGGCCGCGCCCCCCGACCCCGTGGCGCCGTCGTCCCCCGCGGAGCCGGCGCCGGCGTCCGGCAGCGGGGCGGAGGCTCCGGCCTACAGGCTGCCGCCGGTCTACGACCCGGCGCGGGTGGAGGCCCGGTGGTACGAGTTCTGGGAGCGGGGCGGCTTCTTCCGGGCCGGGGCGGACCCGGCGAAAAGGCCCTTCTCCATCGTCATCCCCCCGCCGAACGTGACCGGCAACCTGCACATCGGCCACGCCCTCAACAACACCATCCAGGACATCATCGTCCGCTGGCGGCGCATGCAGGGCTACGCCGCCCTGTGGCTGCCGGGCACCGACCACGCCGGCATCGCCACCCAGGCGGTGGTGGAGAAGGACCTGGCCAAGGAGGGGCTGACGCGCCGGCAACTGGGTCGGGAGAGGTTCCTGGAGCGGGTCTGGGAGTGGAAGGAGAAGTACGAGGCCAACATCATCGGCCAGCTCAAGCGCCTGGGCTGTTCCTGCGACTGGTCGCGCACCCGCTTCACCATGGACGAGGGCCTGTCGCGGGCTGTGGAGGAGGTCTTCGTCCGCTACCACCAAAAGGGGCTCATCTACAAGGCGGACTACATCGTCAACTGGTGCCCCCGCTGCGAAACGGTCATCTCCGACCTGGAGGTCAACCACGAACTGACCGAGGGCCGCCTCTGGCACCTCCTCTACCCCTTCGCGGACGGCCCGCTGCCCGACGGGCGGCGGGGCGTCGTCGTGGCCACCACGCGCCCGGAGACGATGCTGGGCGACACGGCGGTGGCCGTCCACCCGGGCGACGAACGCTACCGGGGGCTCGTGGACAGGAGGGTGCGCCTGCCGCTCGTGGGGCGGGAGATCCCCATCGTGGCCGACGCCTTCGTCGATCCCGAATTCGGCAGCGGCGCGGTCAAGGTGACGCCGGCCCACGACCCGAACGACTTCGAGTGCGGTCGGCGCCACGACCTGCCGGCGGTGCAGGTGATCGGCTTCGACGCCCGCATGACCGCCGAGGCAGGGGCGGCCTACGCCGGCCTGGACCGCTACGCCGCGCGGGAGGCGGTGGTGCGCGACCTGGAGGCCCGGGGTTGCCTCGTCCGGGTGGAGGACCACCGGCACAGCGTCGGCCGCTGCAGCCGCTGCGGCACGGTGGTCGAGCCGCTCGTCTCCCGCCAGTGGTTCGTGCGCATGAAACCCCTGGCCGGCCCGGCCATGCGGGTCGTCGAGGACGGGCGGGTGCGCTTCGTGCCCGAGCGCTTCACCCGCGTCTACATCCACTGGCTGGAGAACATCCGCGACTGGTGCATCTCCCGCCAGCTCTGGTGGGGGCACCGCATCCCCGCCTGGGAGTGCCGCGACTGCGGCGAGACGGTGGTGGCGCGGGAGCGGGAGGCGCCGGCGGCCTGCCCCAGGTGCGGCGGCGCGCGCCTGGAGCGCGACCCGGACGTGCTGGACACCTGGTTCAGCTCGGCCCTGTGGCCCTTTTCCACCATGGGCTGGCCCGACGACACCGAGGACCTGCGCACCTTCTACCCCACCGACGTGCTGGTGACCGGGTACGACATCATCTTCTTCTGGGTGGCCCGCATGGTGTTTTCCGCCATGGAGTTCACCGGCCGGGAGCCCTTCCGCCACGTGTACGTCCACGGCATCGTCCGCGACCACCTTGGCCGCAAGATGTCCAAGTCGCTGGGCAACGGCGTCGACCCCCTGGAGGTCATCGAAAAATACGGCGCCGACACCCTGCGCTTCACCCTGATCACCGGCGTCACCCCCGGCAACGACCAGCGCTGGCACTGGGAGAGGGTCGAGGGCAGCCGCAACTTCTGCAACAAGCTCTGGAACGCCGCCCGCTTCGCCCTGGGGCACCTGGAGGGCTACGAGCCGGCGGCGGCCGGG